>JBEQAM010000018.1:0-765 GCA_041640375.1 Rehaibacterium sp.
TCGGCGACCGCATTGCCGTCGACGTCGACCACGAAGGGCGCGCCCAGGCCATTGGCCGCGGCCGTGGCCTCGTCCTGCGGACGCACGGTCGAGATCCTGGCAAGCAGGTGGCCGTCGCGGAGCCGGACCACGAACAGCTTGGCCGACTTGGCCAGGCCGTAGCCGCTGCCAATGATCGCCGCCCACTCGCCGTTCGCCAGCCGCGCGATGCTGGGGCGGCCGATGACGTGACCCAGATCGGGGTGACTGAACTCCCACAGCACCTTGTCGGGTCCGAAGTCGTCGGGCCGGGTGACATCGAAGGCGACCAGGCCACGGCCGCCCGCCCCCATCGGCGCGACCAGCACGGTACGCCAGGCGCCGTCGAAATAAGCGTCGCCGGCCACCGGTTTACCATCCATGTAATAGCGGTGACGGTAGGTCGGATCGGTGAGTGCCACCAGTGGCGAGGGCGCAGTGGCCGACTGCTCCGGGTCGCGCACGAAGCCGGAAGGAATGTAGGCCCAACGCTCGATCCCGGTCTCGGCATCGAAGGCATGCAGCATGCCGTCGTTGGCGCCGATGTAGAGCATGCGGCGACGCTCGCGGTTGCCGAGACGGAAGCCCTGGTAACTGTCGCGCCCGGCGCTGCCCACGGGCAGGCGCTCGTAACCGTAGTCGGCCGCGGCGACGAAGACCGGATTGGAGTTGACGATGTCGCCGAGCACACGGGAACGGTTGCGGAACGGCCCGCCGTTGGCCAGCTCGCGGTCGCGGGCGCCGCGC
>JBEQAM010000018.1:775-8623 GCA_041640375.1 Rehaibacterium sp.
AGCCACTCGACCCGTTGCACCCCCAGTCCGTCGGGCGTGCCGGCAGGGGCGCGGTCGAGGGCGGCCTGCTGCTGCGGGTCGAGGTTTTCCCAGCGGAAGGGCACGGTGAGGCCGGCGCCGGTGCGGGTGTAGATCTGGCGCGCCGAGGGCGCCGGGATCCGCTGCCCGGCGTCCCAGCGCAGCTCGCCGATGCGCCCGTCCGGCCGCACCCCGTAAGCCAGCAGCTCACCGCTCCAGTGCGTGCTGTTGAAGCGTGCCTGGTAGACCATGGTGCCGGTATCCAGGCGGGTGGCGTTGGCGGCGACCGCCGAGAGCGAGCTGGTGACCTGCTCCTGGATGCCGCGCAGCGCCTCGCGCAGGGCGATGGCGAGCTGCTCGGCCGAGCGCGCGTCGTACATCTCGCCACGGCCGTTGACCGCAGCGTGGTAGAGATCATCGACCTGTCCCTTGCCGGCGACGGCGGGATCGGGCCAGGCCGGTGGCATGGCATAGGCGTCGGCGACCCGGTGGTGGGTGGTGCCGAAGAGGTTGCCGACCGCGCCGAGCGTGATCGCGTAGGTGTTCATGTGCGGGTCGCGGTTGCAGTCGACCTGTGCCGGCACCGGGGTCAGGCTGCACACCGGCTGCACCGGCACCCGGCCTCCGGGCAGGTCGCTGCGTATGCGCCGGTAGTAACGCATCGCGATATCGGCGATCGAATTGGCGTAGCCGTCGGCATAGGGCGGCCCGGCATCGCCATCGACATTGCCCACGTTGATCGCACCGGCAGGCGGCAGGTTGGTGTAGCCGTCGGTGAACAGCAGCGTGAAATTCTGCTGGCAACCGTACTGGACGATGTTCGGGTTGGTGTCGAACTGGGTGCAGGCATGCAGGAAGGCCTGCCGGTTCGGCGTGCCGCGCCGGCCGCCGGTCATGCCGTAGAAGGCCGAGTACAGGGCCTGCCGGTCGGCGGCGACATCGACGTCGCGCATGGTCACGTTGCCGGAGGCGCTGTTGATACGGATGGTGCCCACCCGGGCCGTGGTGAAGCCGTCGAAAACCTGGCCCAGGCTGGCCCGCAGCGCCAGGTGACGCTTGCGGTGGTACTGGAACCAGTTGGCGAAGTTCTGCATCTCGGCCGCATGACTGCGGCCACTCGGGAAGCTCTCGCCGGGCCGGATCTCGTACTTGCGCAGACAGGCACCGTCGGGTCCGATCGCATCGACGCCGGCCGGCAGGTTCGCCTGGTTCTCCGGGGTCCAGTTGGCGACGAAGTTGCGGTAGCGCGCATGGTCGCCGGCGCTGTCGCAGCGGCCTCCGATCCACGATGGCAGCACGACCGGCGCATCGGTCCGGAGGTAGTAGGTCGCCGGGTAATAGCGGTAGGCGTCGAGCCGGAACGTGTTGCTGCCCGGATTGTAGACGGTGCCGGATGGCTGGCCGTCACCGTCGGCGCCGCGCATGTAGCGGAAGGTATGGAAACGCCACTCGTCGTCGGTGGTGACATGCAGCTCGCGGGTGAGATCGATGACTGCGCTTCCGGAGACACTCGGATCGGACAGCGCAGCGGCCGGGTTGGCCGGAGCGAAACTGTGGCTGCCCACGCTGACCCAGGGCGAATAGGTCAGCCGCGGGTCGTAGTACATCCCGTTGTAATCGGGACTGCGCGCGAAGGCGAACTCCGGACGCGGCGGCAGCGCCTTGCTCCAGGGATGGCTGTTGGCATAGGCCTTGTTGCCAGTGGCGCTGCCGTTGGGGAACAGGTAGGTGTAGGCGCGGGCGGAATCCAGCGTGTTGACGTAGCCGCCCTGGGCATCGAAGAAACTGCGTGTGCCCGTGTCCCAGTACAGCACCCCCTCGCCGGTCGGGAACAGCATCTCCCAGTCCATGCTGCCCGAATCGTCGAGCACCAGCATGATGTTGGGCTTGACGCTGGTGGTCAGCGTCAGCGGCACCTGAGCAACCTGGGCGCTGGCGCCCGCGGTCGCGACCAGCCCCGCCAGACCGGCCGCGAGCGCAGCGCGGCGGGTGCAGGTGCGAAACCTCGTCGGAATCCTCATCTGGCGTTCTCCTCGTCCGGCCGCCGCGGCCGGACCTTCAGCGGCGGAAGGTGGTCTGCAGGATCACCTGGGTCTGGACGGTGGCGCCGAAGCCGCGGGCGCTGATCCGGTACATCGTCGCCGGCGGCAACTCGCCGCCGGCCTCCAGCGCGCCCTCGGGATCGGGGATCGGTCCCAGTTCCTCGATCGCGAACTGTGGCTCGCGCGCGACCTGCCAGCCGTCGTCGCTGTTGAGCGTGTAGGTCAGGCTGGGCTGGCTGTCCCAGACCGACGGCTGCTCCCAGCGCGGAGCCGGGTTGATCTGGTGGTGGTACCACCCCGGCGCCGTGCCCGGGGTCGGCACGGCGCCCTCGAGACGGCGCTCCCCCTCGCGCAGTGCCGCCTCGGCGGCCAGGAACGCCAGGGCGAGGCTGCGCGCGTTGCCGGCGATACGCTCCTGCAGCGCCGCCGAGCGGGTCGCGGCGAGTGCGAGCAGGGTCAGCATGAGCAGCACCAGCAGGCACAGCACCAGCACCGCGCCGCGCTGACGACCGGACGTGACGGGAAGGAGGTGGGGCATCGTCATCACCGCAGCCGGTTGCGCAACGAGACGGTGGTCGAGAACACGCGCCGCTGGCGACGGTCGTCGACCGGGTTGATGCGCGTGCCCTCGAGCACGTAGACCGCACTGTCGGCCTCGGACGCGAACTCGCCGGGCGAGCGCACGAGCAGGGCGATGCGCACCGCCCTCACCTGTTGCCAGTCGCTCACCGCGTCGGCGGTCACGTAGTCCTCGGCATGGAAATTGCCGCCCGGATCGACACCGTAGAGCAGCTGCATCGATTCGACGCCGGAGATCAGCTCTTCGCGCTCGACGCGCGCCGCCGCGGCGCCGGCACGATGGGCCAAGCGCTCGCGGAACAGCGTCGGTGTGCCGTCGCTGCCGACGCCGACGTAGTAGGCGTGGCTGCGCAGGGCCGAGACCTCGGCGCCGGCCCGGAACGGACCGATCGGTCCGCGGGCGGCGATCGGCGAGCCGTTGCCGGGGGCGAACGGGCCGCCCGCGGCGCCGGTGATGTTGTGGCCGCCGGCACTGACCGCGGTGGCCTGGAAGATTTGCGCCTGCAGACAATCGGTGACCAGCAGGATGTCGCCGGCACCGAAGTCGTGCGGCGTACGCACGAAGATCTGCGCGCCCGAAGTGTAGGGATCGACCAGCGGCACCGCGACCGGGCTGGCCCCGGTGATCACCAGCACGTCGCTGCCCGCGATGAGGCGCGCAGTGTCGGCGAGCATCCGTGCGGGCAGTGTCGGCGTCCAGCCGGCGCCCGTGGACACCGCCGGCGGATCGGTCGCGGGCAGGTCGTACTGCTGGCCGGGCGCGGTACCGGTGGCCTCGAAGCCACGCACACCGGGCGTCAGCTCGTAGGGATAGGCGCTGTCGGCCAGATGGTTGCGGATCGGCAACGGCTGGCCCGGCAGGCGCCGGCTGGCGCAGCCGAACAGACCGGCCATGCGCAGGTCGCGGGCGATGTGGTCCAGCGCATAGCGCCCGCCCTCCTGTTGCTGGCCGAGCTGGTCCTGGGTCACGAAAGTGCGCTTGGTTGCCAGATAGACCTGCAGCACGGCCGCGGTCAGCAGCAGGCCGAGCACGAGCGCGACCATCAGCTCGATCAGCGACAGGCCGCGCATGCGGCCGGAGCGGTGGCGGGGCGGCGTCATAGGCGCGTGGCCAACACGAATTCGAGCGGCTCGCCGGCGGCCGGGTTCTCGGCCCCGGTGTCGCCGCGGGCGTCGTCCCAGCGGATCGCGATGCGCGCGATCATGGTCGCCGCGTCGACCTCGATACGGCCGTCGGCCTGCGGCAGCACCGCCGTCAGGCGCTGTTTCCAGGCGGCGAGATCGGCGGCGGGCAGGCCCTCGCCCCCGGGCGTGGCCCCGTAGGCGAGGTCGTAGCGACCGGCGCGGGCGGCCTCGCGATTGGCGCGCATGCGTTCGGCGATCTCGTGCGCAATCTGTACCGCCTGGCCGCGCAGGTAGGCGTTGTGGCCGATCTTGAGCGAGGTCAGCTGCAGCGCAGCCAGGCCGAGTAGGCCGACGGTGGTGACGAGCAGGGCCACCATGACCTCGACCAGACTGAAACCGCGCTGCCCGCGGCCGGCCGGTGATGCGATCCGTCTCATCCGCATGCGCGCTTCTCCGTGCGGATGCGGCCAAGCCGGCCGACATGGATGCGGCGGTCGCCGTCGCCGACGCAGGCCTGGGGGCGCAGATCGAAATGGCGCTCGATCCCGCTGTCGCCGGCCGGCCAGTCGACCGAGCCATCGGGCAGGAAGCGCAGCCAGGCCACCTGGCTGCCAAGTATGAAGCCGTCGAGCCTCTGCCAGACGCGGACCAGCTCGGCGCCGGTCGCGGTCGGCGCCGGAGCGCCCGAGACGACCGCATCCTGGAACAGGATCCAGCCGCCGCTCCAGTCGCCGCCGGCATTGCAGGTGCTCTGGTCGCCGCTCGCGCAGACGCCGACCGGGCGACCGCGACGCAGCGCCTCGGCGCGTGCGAGCTGCAGCGCGGCCACCAGCTCGTTGCTGGCGGCGGCGAGCCGGTTGGCGCGCACGAACTGCAGCAGCGACGGGGTCGCCGCGGTGACCAGGATGACGGCCACGGCGAGCGTGACCAACAGTTCGACCAACGAGAAGCCGGTGCGCGGCTTCCGCATGGCATGTGCCCCCTGGAAGGTGACCGCCCAGCCCCCGCCGGGGCGATCCGATGGAATTCTTAAATCCTTTAGTCGGCGATTTAATACCTTTCATCCCCCTATAAACCGTGACTCGTATCACATTCCAGCCCTTCTCCGGGTGCACCGCCCCCACCAGCCCGGCCGACCGCCGTGCCGACGCCGGCACCGGCCGCCTCGGCAACCGTGACGACAGGCTTCACTTCGGCGCGTCGTCCCCGGTCTGCACCCGCCACGAGCGACTCGCCGAGCATCGGCGACGGCGAGTTCGGTATGGTCCGCACGCGGGGCTTGGTGTGTGGTCGGCCGCTGTTCGGGCTAGTCGCAGCCTGCCCGGCCGGCGCCGGAGGCTGCCGCGCGCGGCAGGTCGGACGAGTACGGCGAGCACGATCCGGCCTCGCGGGCCCGAGATCATCGCGCGCCGGCACCTCGCGCCGTGGCTGCCGCGCCGGCAGCGGACACGGTCAGCGGTCCTGCCCGAGCGGCCGTAGCACGATCTCGTTGACGCCGACCCGCGCCGGCCGCGTGGCCGCCCAGACGATGGCGTCGGCGACGTCTTCCGACTGCAGCGGCTCGAAGCCCTCGGTCCACTGCAGGTAGGCCGAGCGGATGCGCGCGTCGGCGATGTGGTCGGTGAGTTCGGTGGCGACCACGCCGGGCGAGATCACGGTGACGCGGATGCCGAAACGGATCGCCTCCTTGCGCAGTGCCTCGGAAAAGGCGCGCACCGCGGCCTTGGTCGCCGAGTAGGTGGCCGCGCCGGGATTGCACAACCAGGCGGCGACCGAGGCGATGTTGACGATGTGGCCGCCGCCGGAATCGCGCATCGGCGCCAGCGCCGCCTGGCAGGCGGCGATCAGCCCGCGCACGTTGAGGTCGAGCATGGCGTCGAGGTCGGCCGGCTCGGCGCCGGCGACGAAGGCGTTGCGCATCGCGCCGGCATTGTTCACCAGCAGGTCGAGCCGGCGATGGCGGGTGGCCACGCCCTGCACCAACGCGCGCGCCGCCGCGGCGTCGGCGAGGTCGCACACCGCCGTCTCGCAGCGACCGCCGGCCGCCACCACCCGCGCAGCCAGCGCTTCCAGACGGTCCGCGCGGCGCGCGGCCGCCACCACCGTCGCGCCGCGTGCGGCCAACTGCATCACCGTCGCCTCGCCGATGCCCGACGAGGCACCCGTCACGATCGCAACTTTTCCTTCCAGCTCAGCCATTGTCCTTCGCTTCCTCGATCTTCCTGCGCTCGCGCGAGCGCCAGTAACCGCCCTCGGTCCAGGCGCGGAAGCCCTCGCGCGACCAGCCGATCACCGCGTTGGCCAGCCACAGCGCCCAGGCCAGCATCAGCGCACGGTACACCCACAGCGGCAGGCTGATCGCGCCGGCGTCCGGCAGCGCGTCCCGGCTGCGGTCGGCGAACCAGCGCAGCAGGTGCGCGCTCGACCCGTTGCCGGCCACGTGCATGTCCGGCAGCCCGAGCAGCCCGTGCGGGATCACCTGCACCAGCGCCGCGAAGGCCATCAGCGTGAGCAACACCAGTCCGACCTGCACGGCGTTGAACCAGACGCCGAGCCGCTCCGGCGTCTGCCGGCCGCGCCAGGCCAACGCCAACAGCCAGCCGACCACCAGCAGCAGCGCCGCCCACGAGAAGGTGGAGAAGCCGACGCCGAGCAGCAGCCAGTGGCCGAACCCGAGCCTGGTGTAGCGGCTGCGCGCCAGGGTGAAGGCGACCAGCAGCAGCACCGCCAGCTCGCCCCAGTACAGCACCGCCGGGCCGGTACGCGGGCCGTGGGCGAACCAGACCCAGCGGTCGCGCGGCAGTTGCAGTTCCAGGTCGATGTTGGCCGCCGGCAGGCCGAGCGCGATCTCCGGCAGGCGCTGGCGCAGGCCGATCGCTTCGCTGCTGCGGAAGCGAACCTCGAACTGCTGCGTACCCGGCTGCAGCGGCAGGCTCAGACGGCCGTCGACCGGACGCAGGCCGAGCGTCTCGCCGTTGCGCGACACGCCGAGCACGCTCGCCCCGACCGGCAGTGCGACCGTGTGCTCGCCGCCCTGGCTGGCGCGCACGTGCAGTGTCAGCCGGTGCTCGCCGGCACGCTGGCCCAGCTCGCTGCGCAGCTGCACCGCGTCGATCGCGCGCGTCGCGCCATCGGCCGGCAGGGGCCGCGACAGCGATACCGTCAGCGTCTCACCCGGCAGCGGATGGAACACGAACTCGTGCAGGCCGGCATCGCCCTGCTCGACCAGGCTCTCGGGCACGCCCTCGAACCGCGCCCGCCACAGCGGCGACAGCACGAAGCGCCACTCCTCGGCGCGCTCGCCCAGCGGCGGTGCGGCGAACGTCAGCGTTTCGCGCGGTTCGAGCCGGCTGTGCCAGCCCGCCTGCGCGGCACCGTCGGCCAGCCCGACCTCGACAAGGCCGCCGCGCGGCTCGCGTCCGCCCCCCAGCACACGCTCGCCGGGCAGCAAAGGCACCTGCACGCTGAAGCCGCCGCGCTCGGGCGCGATGCGCTGCACCTGCGTGTCCAGCGTCCAGTCCAGCCCGAGCTGGACGCGCCGCACGACCCGTACGTAGGGCGGGAAAGGCTGTGCGAGCAGCGCCTCGCCGGCCTGTGCGGTGCGCACGCGGTCGAGCGTGAGCGTCTCGGCGAGCAGCCGCTCGTCGTCGAGGCCGTTGGCCTCCCAGTCGACGCCGTCGAACCCCAGCCGCTGTGGCCGCAGCGGAAAGGTCAGCACGGCGCGTTCGCCGAGGGCACGGAAGGTCAGCTCGACGCGCCGTACGCCCTGCGCCAGCGGCAGATGCAGCTGGCCATCCTGGCGCAGCAGGCCGGTCGCCGCGCCGCCATCTACGCTCACCGCACGCAGCGCGAGCAGCGGCGCGTCCTGCGGCAGCGGTACGGCGACGCGAGCCTGTGCGTGCACCTCCAACAACACGCGCAGCGTGTCGCCTTCGGCCCGCACGCGCGCCTGCGCGATCGTCGCACAGGACGGCGCGCAGCGCGGCGGTGCGCTCAGCCGCTCGCGCAGCTGGTCGAGCATCGCCTGTGACGGGAAGCCCTGCGCCTGTACGGGACTGCCCGCGGACAGGGCCGCGAACAGCGC
>JBEQAM010000018.1:8633-14719 GCA_041640375.1 Rehaibacterium sp.
CCGGTCGCCACTGCCGGCACCGGATGCAGGCGTGGCCGCACGCCGCTGTCGCGCAACGCACGCAGCAGCACCAGCGCCAGCAGGGCCACCAGCAACACGCGCAGCGCACGGGTCAGCCATGGCGGCGACAGCCACAGCCGCACGTCCTGCCCGGTCAGCACCGGGCCGCTCCATTCCAGCCGGTAGCTGCGGCCGCGCTGCCAGTTCGGCTCGCCGGGGCCGGTCTGGGCGACGGTGTCGCGCAGGTAGTTCGACAGCGCGGCCTGGCGGTCGAGACGGGTGCCGGTGACGACGACACGCCGCAGCGATTCTTCCTCGGCGACGCGGGCGCGCGCCTCGGCCGCGTCCTGCACGAGCTCCGACACCGACGGCGCCGGCGGCGCGGCGGGCATCGGCGCGTGTTCGTCGTGCATGGCGGCGAACCATTCGCCGCCGCCAAGCTCGCTCTCCAGCTGCGGATGCAGCGCCATCCGCAGCTGGCCGGCGACGAACGGCACCGCCAGCAACAGCAGCGACACCAGGAACAGGCCGCGCAGCAGGCGCGCGAAGCGCTGCAGCCTGCCCTCGGGCAGCGCACGCACGACCAGCAGCAGCACCAGCACCGCGCCCAGCGACCACACCGGCGCCGAAGGCTCGTGGTAGGCGAGCAGCAGATAACCGAGCGTCATGCCGGCGCCGGCGGCACCGAAGGCATGCCAGGCCAGCAGTGCGATCACCGCGACCACGAACACGTCAAGCAGGGTCCACTGAGCGACCCAACTGCCGGCGGCCAGGTCGGCGCCGGGCGCCGCGATCAGCCGCCAGCCGTCGGGCACGCGCAGCGTCGCGACGACACGGTCGAACGCCTGCCGCCAGCCCGCGGCCGGCAGTCTGCGTACCGAGTCGCTGCGCAGACCGGCATCCAGCGCCACCTGCGACCGGTGCCACTGCACGCCGCGCGTACCGCTCTCCTCATCCACGGTGACCAGCAGCGGGGTGCCACCATCGAGCGCGGAGCGGGCGTTCTCCAGCCGCAGCGGCGGCGCGATGTCCAGCCGCCAGTCGCGGCGCAGCTCACCGCGGATCCGGTCGCGCAGGTACCAGCCGCCGCCGTCGTGATCCAGCCAGCCCTCGCGCTCCAGGCTCAGCCGGTTGCCCTCGTCGGGCGAGCGGCCGCGGCTGCGCGCTTCGATCTGCAATCGCTCGCCCGCCGCCAGTGCGAATGCGGGCAGCCCGCGCCATTCCGACGGCACGCCGGCCTGCGCCGGATCGACCGTGCGCGGCGCGCCGGCCTGCGCCACGCGCAAAGCGGGCGCGGCGGCGAAGCTCCACACCTCCTGCGCCGGCCAGGGCGAAGCAACCCGCGGGGCCGCTACTTCGGACAGGGGCGCTTCGGCGCGGGCGCGCAGGACCAGCTGGGCGGTTCCAGGGCGGACCTGCAGGCGCAGCGTCCCGTCCGGCTCGACCCGCGCCGGCCAGTCGCCCGCGAGCGAAACCGGCACGAAGCCGGCCGGCAGCACCGGGCCGAGCGCGAGCTCGCGCACCTGGCCGGACGCGGCCAGCAGCAGCCGGGTTTCCAGCAGCGCCGGCAGACCGTCGAGCAACTGCCGGTACACCCGCACGTCGAGCGCATCGGCCTGGTCGACGAAGCCGTCGGCGCGTCCGAGCGTCAGCGCTTCGCCGACCCGCCGCAGCGGGACGATCGCCCGGCCGTCGATGAGCAGCTCGACCTGCCCGATCTGCGCCGGCACGCTCAGCACCTGCGGGCGCTGTCGCCACGGAATGCGACCGCGCAGCTCGACGCTGCCCGCCGCCAGCCACAGCATCGGCCGCTCGCGCTGCGCCAGCACCGGCACCGGCCGACCGTCCGCCGTCACCTCCTGCGGCCAGTGTGCGGCGTCGCCCGGCAGCGGCACGAAGCCGGGCGCGTCCACGCTCCAGCGCAAGGCGAACTCGGCGCCAGCCGCGCCAGCCTCGATCCGCAACGGCCCGGGCCAGGCGCACAGGTAGTCGCGTTCCGGATCTCCCGCGCCGCCGGCGCGCAGCGGGCAGGCACGGAACGCCTGTCCCTCCATCGCCCACCCGCGCCACATTTCCAGCGGCGCCGGCACCTGCACCTGTCCCCACGTCATGCCCGCGCAGAGCAGCAGGCAACACCACACCGCCAGCCTCGCCCCTGCATGCATCGCGCCTTCCCCTTCGTGTCGGCCCGCCCCTGGGAACGCGCCACAGCCTGCCACGGGGTCGCCCGACTGGACAGCCCTCCCCACCGCCTGCAGGCTTGGGGCATGAACGAGCCGCTCGAAAGCTTCTGTGACCGCTGGCTGGCCAGCTGGACCGGCGGCGACCCCGACCGTCTGCTGGCCTTTTACGCGCCCGATGCGGTCTATATCGACCCGGCCTGGCCGGATGGTCTGCACGGGCGCGGCGCCCTGCACGGTTATCTGAGCCGGCTGCTGCGGCTTTACCCGGACTGGGTATGGGAACGCGAATCGCTGTTCCCGATCCCCGCCGGCTTCGTCCTGCGCTGGCGTTCGCGCCTGCACCCGGACAGCCCGCGCATGGCGCGCGGCATGGACCTGATCGAGCTCGAAGGCGGCCGGATCGTCCGCAACGAGGTCTATTTCGATCCCAGGCACCTGTTCGGGACGACCCGCTGAGCGCCATGAAAAAAACCCCGGCCGCTGGCGCGGCCGGGGTCGAGGTCTACGCCACGGGCGTCCGGCTTACAGCGCCTGGACCTCGTCGGCCTGCAGGCCCTTCTGGCCCTGCACCACCTTGAAGCTGACCTTCTGGCCTTCCTTGAGCGACTTGAACCCGGTGCCCTGGATGGCGCGGAAGTGGACGAACACGTCATCGCCGTTGTCGCGGCTGATGAAGCCGAAACCCTTGGCGTCGTTGAACCACTTGACGGTGCCGATCTGACGATCCGACATGGACGAACTCCTTGCAACAGTTGGATTGAAACCCGGCGGGCCCTCGCCCGCACGGTGCCGCTTGCCAAGGAGAAGCGATGTCTCGATGTAGCGGATCGCTCGGATCTGCCGCATCGGGCCACGATTCACAGTGACCCAAGCAAGCACAGCGCGCCCGATACTAACCCGCTTTTTTTGCGATTGCGAGCAGAGCGAAAAACGGATCCGGCCGTCGGGCCGGCAACGCCCGGAAAACGAAAACCCCGGCCTGGGCCGGGGTTTTCGGGCAACACCTCGACGGTTCGCCTTACAGCGGCTGCACCTGGTCGGCCTGCAGGCCCTTCGGGCCCTGGGTGACGGTGAAGCTGACCTTCTGGCCTTCCTGCAGCGACTTGAAGCCGGTGCCCTGGATGGCGCGGAAGTGGACGAACAGGTCCTCGCCCTCGGCGCGGCTGATGAAGCCGAAGCCCTTGGCGTCGTTGAACCACTTGACGGTGCCGGTCTGACGATCGGACATGACTAACTCCTTGAAACCAGAAATGTGAAGGGAAACCCGACGCGCCTCATGGCGTCGCCGGTACTGGGTATGCAAGGAGAAAGACAGCGAATGAAACGCGATGAAGCCGATCGTTTGGATCTTCCGCATCGGGCCACGGTTCACAGTGACCCCGCAAACACAGTGCGCGCATGGTACGCGGATTTTCCGGCAAAAGCGAATGCGGCGAGCGCCTGCCGTTCAGCTCCGGGCCGGCGACGACCGGCCCGGGGGCGGCAGCCGCCTCAGCGCCCGATGAAGGCTGCCAGCTCGCGCTTGAGTTTCGCCAGCGATTCGGGGTGGCTGTACATCATGTGCCCGGCCTCGTAATAGCTCATCGAGACGTTGCCGCGCAGCGCCGGCTCCAGACCGAGGTGGTCGAAGGTGTACTCGGTGGCGAAGAATGGCGTGGCCAGATCGTAATAGCCGTTGGCGACGTGCACCTTCAGGTGCGGGTTCCTGCTCATCGCCCGGCGCAGGTTCTCGCCGACGTTGACGAAACTGCCGCCGTTGGCCTGGCCCCAGTTCCAGCGCTGGTTGACCTGGCCGCTGAGGATCTCGTACTTGCGCGCGTCTTCGAACTTGAGCTCGCGGCGGACGTAGTCGTTCAGCGCCGCGGTGTACGGCCCGAGGATGGCGGTATAGCTCGGGTCGTGTTCGAAACGCTCGCCGGCGGCGTCGGCGTCGATACCGACATAGCGGCTGTCGAGACGGCCCACGGTGCGGCGCTGGTCGCGCAGCAGTTCCTTGGTGAAACGGAAGATGTTCACCCGCAGGTTGGCGTTGCGCACGAACTGCTCGCTCACGCCCATGTAGCGCGCCAGCTTCGCCGCCACCGCCTGCTCCTGCGCCGCCGGCAGGCGCGCGCCGAGCATGAGCGCCTGCGCGTACTCGGTTTCGGCGAAACGGCGCACTTCCTCCAGGAACGGCTCCAGCGCTGGCTTGGGCTGGATCCTGCCGTGGTACCACGCGGTCGCCGCGTAGGTCGGCAGGAAGGTGATGTACGGCAGGTCGTTGCCGGGGTCGAAGCGCGCGGTCTGGAAGTTGAGGATCGAGGACACCAGGATCACGCCGTTGAAGAACATGCCCTCGGCGTCCTGCAGGTGATCGACCAGGCCGGCGGCACGGGTGGTGCCGTAGCTCTCGCCGGCCAGGTATTTGGGGCTGTTCCAGCGGCCGTTCTCCACCGTCCAGCGACGGATGAACTCGGCCACCGAGCGCACGTCCTCGGTCACGCCCAGGAACTCCTCGGCCTTGGCCTCGCCGGCCGGGCGGCTGTAGCCGGTGCCGACCGGGTCGATGAACACCAGATCGGTCACATCGAGCAGGCTGTGCTCGTTGTCGACGAACCCGTACGGCGGCGGCGCCGGCTGCACGGCATCGGCGAAATCGACCCGGCGCGGGCCGAAGGCGCCCAAGTGCAGCCACACCGAGGACGAGCCCGGCCCACCGTTGAAGGTGAAGGTCACCGGCCGCTTGTTGCGGTCGGCCACGCCGTCGCGGGTATAGGCGATGTAGAACAGCTCGGCGCGCGGCTTGCCGTCGTCGGTCTTGAGCACGAGAGTGCCCGCGGTCGCAGTGTAGGCGACGCGCTGGCCGCCGATGTTCACCGCGCCTTTGGTGCTGCTGCTGCGCGGCTCGATCGCCGGCGTGCCGGCCGGCTTGTCCGCCGCCATCGCGGCGCCGAGGAAGGCGAACGCGGCGAGCCCCAGAATCCAATGACGCATGGTCCACACCTCATGTTTGTTTGCTGCGCTGACGGGCTTGGCCGCGGAGCGGCCAACCGGTCGAGCGTACCCGAGATGCGGGCGGGGCCGCCCCCTGCCGGAAGTCCTGCCCCTTCCCGCCGGAGGCGGTCGACGGCAGGCTGTGCGGTCCGGATCGCGACTTTCCCGATGCCCGCCCAGTCTCCCGCCCGCGTCTTCGTCCTGACCGCGCTCGCCCTGTGCGCCTTCGCGGCCAACTCGTTGCTGTGTCGCTGGGCACTGGCCGGGCCCAGCATCGACGCAGCCAGCTTCACCAGCGTGCGCCTGCTGACCGGCGCGTTGTCCCTGTGGCTGCTGCTGGGCTGGCTCGGCGGCGAGCGCCCGCCGCCGCGTCCGGGGCGACACTGGCTGCCGGCGGCGATGCTGTTCGTCTATGCCATCGCCTTCTCGCTCGCCTACCTGAGCCTGAGCGCCGGCACCGGCGCGCTGATCCTGTTCGGCGGCGTGCAGCTGACCATGCTGCTGGCCGGGTGGCGCTCCGGCGAGCGGCCGACACCCCGGCAAGGGCTGGGACTGCTGCTTGCCTTCGCCGGACTGGCGTGGCTGGTGGCCCCGGGCGTCGCCGCGCCCTCGCCGCTCGGGGCCGCGCTGATGGCGATCGCCGGCGTCGCCTGGGGCGTGTATTCGCTGCTCGGTCGCGGCGCGGCCAACCCGGCGCTGACCACCGCCCGCAACTTCGCCCGTGCCGTGCCGTTCGCGCTGGCCGCCAGCCTGCTGGCGCTGCCGCACGTTTCGATCAGCCCGCAGGGGTTGCTGCTGGCGACGCTGTCCGGCGCGCTGGCCTCCGGACTGGGCTACATCGTCTGGTACGCCGCCCTGCCCTCGCTCACCGCCACGCACGCCGCCAGCGTGCAGCTCGCCGTGCCGGTGCTGACCGCCGTCGCCGGCGTC
>JBEQAM010000019.1:0-14338 GCA_041640375.1 Rehaibacterium sp.
GTGTGCGGCGCGCGTGCTCAGCGCCGGCCCGCTCGACGGTTTCGTCGACGCCTGTCTGCAGGCCGACTGGCCGGCCGGCACCCGCGTGGTCGCGCTGTCCTCGATGAGCGCCGTCACCAAGCAGGACTCGCCCGATCCCGCCGAGCGCGCACTGGCCCAGCGGCTGGTGCACGCCGAGGAGGCGCTGGTCGATGCCGCCGCGGCGCGTGGCTGGCGAGTGACCCTGCTGCGGCCGACCCTGATCTGGGGCGCCGGCATGGACCGCAGCCTGACCGCACTGGTCGAGCTCGGACGGCAGTGGGGCATGTTGCCTCTGCCGCGCGGCGCGCGCGGCCTGCGCCAGCCCGTGCATGCCGACGATCTGGCGCAGGCGATGATCGCCGCCGCCGGACACCCGGACCTCGATCGCGCCGTGCTGCCGCTGCCGGGCGGCGAGGCCCTGCCGTTTCGCGACATGCTCGCGCGCAGTCTCGCCGTCGCCGCGCCGCAGGTGCGGCTGGTGCAGGTGCCCGACCTGCTGGCGTGGCCGGCGATCTGGCTGCTCGGCCGGCTACCCGGACGCGCGGCCACGCTCTCCGCGCAGCTCGGTCGCACGCGCGAAGACCTGCAGGTGCGCGACGCCTCCGGCTGGGAGCGGCTCGGCATCGTGCCGCGCGCGTTCGCGCCCAGCGCGAACGCCTTCGAGCCGCCGGACGACAGTCCGTTCGAGTTTTCCTGAGCGATGCGCGCCCGGGTGCGGTGATGTGTTGCGGCGCAACATGAAGCAGTGCGCGTAACCGTACGCCACAGCATTGCCAACGCGCGAAACCGGCACGTAGGATACCGAGGCATTTCGCGCTCCGATTTCCCTGGGGGGGAACCATAATGAAGGCCCGACTCACTCTGGCCGTCGCGCTGTCCGCCGTGCTGCTCGTCGCCTGCGGCGGCTCCAGCAACAGCGACCGCGCCAAGCCCACTGCACCTTCGACCAATCCCGGCGGCACGCCGGTCACCGGCGTGCTCACCGCGCGCTTCGATCCGTCTGCCGGTGTGCTGCCCTCGGCGACCAACCTCGCCTTCCAGGGGACCACCGACCTCACCCTCAACCCGCCGGTCGCCGATCCGAACAACTTCGGCGATCCGACCGTCGCGGTCAGCGCGCTCGACGGCTGGAGCACGGTGACCCCGGTCACCACCACTTTCAACGCCGCGCCGGCGACCAACACCCTGGTGCCCGGTCAGACCGTCCGGATGTTCGAGGTGACGCTGACCGGTCCGGCCGGCGCGGTCACCGGCATCACCCGCGAGCTCGCGGGCGGCACCGAGTTCGTGGTGGCGCCGACCGCCAGCGACGCCAGCGGCCGCACCATCGCCATCGTGCCGACGCGACCGCTCAAGCAGATGACCACCTACCTGGCGGTGCTGACCGACGGCATCGCCGACAGCCGCGGCAATGCGGCCACCCCGGACCAGGTCTACTTCTTCACCAAGAGCACCACGGCCCTGTGCGTCAATGGCCAGAGCACCGTGCCGACGCTGACCAACGCCCAGGCCTGCGCGCTGGAGCCGCTGCGCCAGCTCACCAACGCCCAGGAGGCGGTGCTGGCCACCGCGGCCGGCATCCCGCGCGAACGCGTGGTGCTGAGTTGGACCTTCACCACCCAGAGCATCACTCCGGTGCTGCAGACCGTGCGCGCTGCCGTGCAGCCGGCCCCGGTGACCTTGGCGCCGTCCGGGCTGACCATCGCCGCCGCCGGGCTGCCGCCGATCGCCGACATCGTGGTCGGCACCATCGACCTGCCGTACTACCTGCGCACCGATCAGCAGACCGGCTACTTCGGCAACCTGCCCGGTCCGCTGGCCGGGTTCTGGCGCGCGCCGGCCTGCGGCACGGTGCCTTCCTGCGCCGCGGTGCTCGGCCCGAACAACCCGTCGACCAACCTGACCTTCCTCAACCGCATGCCGGTGCAGCAGGCCACCGTCAAGGTGCCGTTGCTGATGACCGTGCCCAATGCCGCCTCCGGCCGCGTCAAGCCGCCGTCGGGCTGGCCGCTGGTGATCTTCCAGCACGGCATCACCCGCAACCGCAGCGATGCGCTGGCGATCTCGGCGACCTTCGCCCAGCTCGGCTTCGCGGTGGTGGCGATCGACCAGCCGCTGCACGGCATCACGCCGGCCGACACCGCGCTGGCGCCGTTCCGGGTCAACAACACGCCGTTCTTCGCGCTCGGCGCCCGCGAGCGCACCTTCGACGTCGACTACGTCAACAACACGACCGGCGCCGCCGGCCCCGACGGCCAGGTCGATCCGTCCGGCACCCACTTCATCAACCTGTCCTCGCTGCTGACCTCGCGCGACAACCTGCGCCAGGCCATCGCCGACCTGTTCGTGGTCAAGGCCAGCGTGCCGAACATGACCATCCCGGCGCTCGGGCTCGATTTCGACCCGAACCGGGTGATGTTCGTCGGCCAGTCGCTCGGCGCCATGGCCGGTACCAGCTTCCTGTCGATCGAGCCGACCGTGGGCGTCGGCGTGCTGAGCGTCCCCGGCGGCGGCATCGCCCAGCTGCTCAACGGCTCGGCCAGCTTCGGTCCGCGCATCCGCGCCGGCCTGGCGGCCTCGGGCGTGCAGGCCGGCACCCCGGACTTCGACCGCTTCATGGGCGCCGCCCAGATGGTGGTGGATTCGGGCGATCCGCTGAACCTCGCCGCCAATTCGCCGATCATCGCGGCCAAGGCGCTGCTGCTGCACGAGGTGGTCGGCGGCGCCAGCCTCTCCGGCGGCATCACCAACCTGCCCGACCAGGTCGTGCCCAATACGGTGCCGGGCGCGCCGCTGTCCGGCACCGAGCCGCTGATCCGTGCGCTCGGCCTGTCCACGGTGGTCGGCAGCACCGGCGGCAATCCGCTGCGTGGCGCGGTGCGCTTCATCAAGGGCGAGCATGGCTCGTTGCTCAGTCCGGCCCGCAGCGCGATCCATCCGCCGGCCGACCCGGTCGGCTTCCTCGATGTGACCACCGAGATGCAGGGGCAGATGGCCAGCTTCGTCTTCAGCAACGGCACGGCGGTGCAGGTCGGCAACACCGCCATCATCCGGACCCAGTGAGCCCCGACCCGAGGACACCCGACATGACCAAGCCCATGCACACCGTCCGCGGCCGCGTGGCCCGCACTCCGCTCGCGGCCGCCGTGGCCGTCGCCCTGCTGGCGGCGGCGCCGGCCTCCGCCTTCGAGTTCAGCCGCGGCGAGCTCAGCGGCAGCTTCGACACCACCATTTCCTACGGCGCCTCCTGGCGCATGCAGGACCGCGACGACAACCTGCTCGCCAAGTCGCACTTCGACCCGACCCTGGCCGCGCAGATCGCGGCCCTGCAGGCGCAGGGCCGTTATCTCGACGCCCAGGCGCTGCAGCTCGCCGCCCGTGGCCGCTTCTCGGCCAACCGCGACGACGGCAACCTCAAGTACGACAAGCACGACCTGATCTCCAACGCGATCAAGATCACGCCCGAGCTCAAGCTGACCTGGCGCGATTGGGGCCTGTTCACCCGCGCCACCTACTTCTACGACTTCGAGAACGCCGACCGCCGCGACCTCACCCGTGAGGCGCGCGACCGCATCGGCGAGCGCTTCCGCCTGCTCGACGCCTTCGCCTGGCGCGACTTCACCTTCGGCGAGGAAGGCACGGGCACGATCCGCGTCGGCAACCAGGTGATCAGCTGGGGCGAGAGCACCTTCATCACCAACGGCATCAACGTCATCAACGCCGTCGACCTGTCGGCGCTGCGGGTGGCCGGCGCCGAACTGAAGGAGGCCTTCCTGCCGGTCAACTCGGTCTGGGCCTCGTTCAACCTCAACCAGAACCTCTCCTTCGAGCTGACCTATCTGCTCGAATGGGAGGAGATCGAGATCGATGCCTCGGGGACCTACTTCAGCGCCAACGACTTCGCCTCCCCGGGCGGCAGCTACGTGATGCTCGGCTTCGGCACCGTCCCGCAGCCGGTGAACAATCCCGAGCTGTTCTGGCAGACCTGCTTCGCCGGCCCGGCCGGCTTCGCCAATTCCGACCGGCTCGGCGAGCTCAGCGCCCGCTACGGCCAGGCCACGGCACTGCAGCTGATCGGCGCCGGTTGCAGCGGCGCCTTCCCGCGTGCGCCCAACCGTCATGCCAAGGACAGCGGCCAGTACGGCGCGGCGATGCGCTACTTCGCCTCGGCGCTGAACGAGACCGAGTTTGGCCTGTACTACCTGCGCTACCACAGCCGCCTGCCGCTGATCTCGGGCATCTCCGTGACCGGCGCCGCGCCGAACACCGGCCGCTACTTCCTGGAGTACCCGGAAGGCATCCACCTGTTCGGCCTGAGCTGGAACACCATGCTGCCCTGGGGCGTGGCGATGCAGGGCGAACTCAGCTACCGCCCGAACATGCCGCTGCAGATCGACGACGTCGAACTGCTGTTCGCCGGCCTGACGCCGCTCAACGTCGCCATCCCGCAGCCGGGCCTGCGCTTCCGCAGCCAGCTCGGCAGCTACGGCTTCGGCCAGGAGATCCGCGGCTGGGAGGAGCACAAGGTCAGCCAGGTGCAGTCGACCTTCACCAAGGTCTTCGGCCCGGGCAACTGGCTGGGCGCGCAGCAGATCGCCACCGTGCTGGAAGTCGGCGCGACCAAGGTATGGGACCTGCCCGACCCGGGCGTGCTGCGTTACGAGGGCGAGGGCACCGACACCGGCGGCGGCCCCGACATCTCCACCGGCGACCTGCGCAATCCGTTCACCCAGCGCGGCGGCTTCCCGACGTCGTTCAGCTGGGGCTACCGCCTCGCCATGCGCGCCGACTACAACAACGTCTTCGGCACCGCCTTCAACCTGTCGCCGCGGCTGGCCTTCAACCACGACGTCAACGGCATCACCCCAGGTCCGGGCGGCAACTTCCTGGAAGGGCGCAAGTCCTACACTCTGGGCGTCGAGGCGCTGTACCTGAACAAGCTGGCTTTCGATCTCAGCTATACCGTGTTCAGCGGCGGCAAGCCGTTCAACCAGATCCATGACCGCGACTTCGCGTCGTTCTCGGTCCGGTATTCGTTCTAAGCAGGCTGACTGGAGGGCTCTGCGATGAAGGATTTCAGGAAAAACGCGCTGGCGACCTTCGTCGGCGCGCTCGCACTCGGCGTCGGCCTCGATGCGGCGGCGGCGGTCGGCGCCGACCAGGCCAACCGGCTCGGCAACGACCTGACCCCGGTCGGCGCCGAGAAGGCCGGCAATGCCGACGGCACCATCCCGGCCTGGACCGGCGGCATCACCCAGCCGCCGGCGGGGTTCCGGATCGGCGAGTTCCACATCGATCCGTACGCCGACGACAAGGTGAAGTTCTCGATCACCCCGCAGAACTGGCGGCAGTACGCCGACAAGCTCAGCGAGGGCCAGAAGGCCATGTTCGAGCGCTACGGCACTTTCCGCATGGACGTGTACCCGACCCGCCGCTCGGCCTCGTTCCCGCAGCGGACCTACGAGTACACCAAGCGCAACGCCACCCAGTGCCGGCTGGTCGCCGACGGCGAGGGCATCGAGAACTGCGCCGAGGGCTTCCCGTTCCCGATCCCGCAGAACGCCCATGAGGTGATCTGGAACCACAAGCTCAAGTACAAGGGCCTGTCGGTGCTGAGCTACTCCAACCAGGCCGCGCCCACCCCGAGTGGCGCCTACACCCTGGTGCGGCTGCGCGAGGAGGTGCTGGGTCTGTACTACAAGCCGGGCAACACGTCGGAGAACATCAACAACATCCTGCTGTACTTCAAGCAGGAGGTGCTCGGTCCGGCGCGCCTCGCCGGCCAGGTGCTGCTGGTGCACGAGACCCTCAACGCCGCCGCCGCGCCGCGCCAGGCCTGGATCTACAACCCCGGCCAGCGCCGCGTGCGCCGCGCCCCGAACGTCGCCTACGACAACCCCGGCACCGCCTCCGACGGCCTGCGCACCAACGACATGACCGACATGTTCAACGGCGCGATGGACCGCTTCGACTGGAAGCTGGTCGGCAAGCAGGAGATGTACGTGCCGTACAACTCCTACAAGGCGACCGGCCGCTACGCCAAGGTCGCCGATCTGGTGAAGCCCAACCACCTCAATCCCGACCACATGCGCTACGAGCTGCACCGCGTGTGGGTGGTCGAGGCCACGCTGAAGCCGGGTGCGCGCCACATCAACAGCCGCCGCACCTTCTACATCGACGAGGACAGCTGGCAGATCCTGATGCTCGACCACTACGACGGCCAGGGCCAGATCTGGCGCTACTCCGAGGCGGCAGCGATCAACTACTACGAGGTGCCGACCTTCTGGACCACCAAGGAGACGCATCACGACCTCAAGTCGGGCCGCTACATCACCGGCCTGCTCGACAACGAGGACCAGCCGCGCGACTTCGGCTACCAGAGCACGCCGGCGAACTACTCGCCGCAGAACCTGCGCGCCAGCGGCGTCCGCTGAGCCAGGTCCATCGGGGCCGGTCGCGCCGGATGGCGCGGCCGGTCCGGCCACACGACGGCACGCCCGGCCGGGTCGCGCGTGCCGCGCCCGGAGAGCATCGATGCCCAAGCCCGCCATGCGGCCCCTCCCGGTCGCCGCGTTCCTGCTGATCCTCGCCTGTCCGCTTGCGGCGCAGTCGCCGGATGGCGCCGACGAGATACCGGCCGACGATCCGGCCGTGCTCGCCGCCGAGCCCAAGCCGCGCGCCGTGCACAGCCTGCTGCTCGACGTGGTGGCGAACGGCACGGGGCTGGCCGTGGTGGGCGAGCGGGGGCATGTGCTGCTCTCCAGCGACGGGAACCGCTGGGTCCAGGCCGAGCATGTGCCGACGCGGGCCACCCTCACCGCGATCGCCGAGGCCGGCGGCCGCTACTGGGCGGCCGGACACGATGGCGTGATCCTGCACTCGCGCGATGACGGCCGCACCTGGGAGCGCCAGCGCGTCTCGCCCTGGCGGCCGGGCGGCGCCGATCCCGAAGCCGGCGTGCCCTTGCTCGACATCCTCTTTCTCGACGAGAGCCACGGCTTCGCCATCGGCGCCTACAGCC
This sequence comes from Rehaibacterium sp., assembly GCA_041640375.1. Classification (GTDB taxonomy): domain Bacteria; phylum Pseudomonadota; class Gammaproteobacteria; order Xanthomonadales; family Xanthomonadaceae; genus Rehaibacterium. The sequence goes on from JBEQAM010000019.1 coordinate 7,043, forward strand.
TGTTGCTGGAGACGCGCGACGGTGGCGCCAGCTGGCAGGCGCGCTTCCTGGCCGACGAAACCGTGATTCCCGATGAGGCCGGACCCGTTGCGGCGCCGGACGGCGAGCCGAGCGACTGGACCTTCAGCGAGGATGAGCTGCAGCTGGAGGCCGAGGCCGATCCGCACCTGAACGCCATCGCCCGCACCGGCTCCGGCGCACTGCTGATCGCCGGCGAGCGCGGCACCGTGTTCCGCTCGCGCGACCAGGGCGACACCTGGGAGCGGCTGAGTCTGCCCTACGAGGGTTCGATGTTCGGCGTGCTGGCCTGGCAAGGCGACCACGTGCTGGTGTTCGGTCTGCGCGGCAACGTGTTCGAGAGCATGGACCTCGGCGACAGCTGGATCGAGATCGACACCGGCACCACGTCCAGCCTGATGGGCGGCCATGCGCTGCCCGACGGCGGTGCGCTGATCGTCGGCGCCGAGGGCGTGGTCCTGCATCGCCCGCGTGCCGGCGCGCCGTTCCGCGTCCGCACCTTCACCAACCAGGCCGGCGAGACGCCGGTGCTGTCCGGCGTGCTGCCGGCCGCCGACGGCGGTCTGGTCGTCATCGGCGACCGCGGCGTCGACCGCTACCGCATCCAAGACTGACGGGGGAGCCGTGAACCAGTCCATGCACGCCAACCCCAGTCTGTTCCGGCGCCTCGCCGAGGGCCTGGTTTTCGGCAGCCGCCCGCTGGTGCTGCTCGTCTTCGCGGTGCTGACCGCGGCGATGCTGTATTTCGCCAGCCAGCTGCGCGTCGACGCGGGATTCAAGAAGCAGATCCCGCTACAGCACGAGTACATGCAGACCTTCCTGGACTACGAGCGTGAGTTCGGCGGCGCCAACCGCGTGCTGGTCGCGCTGATGGCCCGCGAGGGCAGCATCGACAGCCAGGCCTTCTACACCAAGCTCTACCACGTCACCCAGGCGGTGATGGCGATCGACGAGGTCGACGACGCCCGCGTGCGCTCGCTGTTCACGCCGAACGTGCGCTTCGTGGAGGTGGTGGAGGACGGTTTCGCCGGCGGCAACGTCATTCCCGACACCTTCACGCCCTATGTCGACGGCTTCGTCGCGAGCGAGGAGGACTTCGCCACCATCCGCGCCAACATCGTCAAGGCCAACATCCTCGGCCGGCTGGTCGCCAAGGACTGGACCGGCGCCATGGTCTGGGCCGAGCTGGTGCCCGAGGACGCGGTCGAGAAGCTCGACTACCAGAAGGTCGCCGCCCAGCTCGAGGCGATCCGCCAGCAGTACGAGGACGAGCACCACAGCGTGCACATCATCGGCTTCGCCAAGGTGGTCGGCGACATCGCCGATGGCGCGCGCTCGGTGGTCGCCTTCTTCGGCGTCACCGTGGCGATCACCTTCCTGCTGCTGATGGCCTACACCCGCTCGGCCCGCCACGCGGCGCTCGGGATCGTGGCGGCGCTGACCGCGGTGATCTGGACGCTGGGCAGCCTGCGCCTGCTCGGCTTCGGCATCGACCCGATGAACATCCTCACGCCGTTCCTGATCTTCGCGATCGGCGTGTCGCACGGCGTGCAGATGATCAACGCCTGGATCAGCGAGCGGCTGTTCGGCAGCGAGATCATCGACGCCAGCCAGGCCGGCAAGGGCATGGACGCGCTGGGCGCCGCGCGCGCCGCGTTCGGCAAGCTGCTGGTGCCGGGTTCGGTGGCGCTGGCCTCGGACGTGGTCGGCTTCCTCACCATCCTGCTGATCCCGATCCAGATCATCCGCGAGCTGGCGATCACCGCCTCGGTCGGTGTGGCACTGATCATCCTGACCAACCTGATCCTGCTGCCCATCCTGCTGTCGTACATCGACTTCGCCAGGCCGGCGCAGGCGCGCGAGAAGGCCTTGAAACGGATCGGCAGGCGCGACCATTACTGGCGCCTGCTGACCCGCCTGTCCGAGCCGGGGCCGGCGCTGGCGACCATCGTCGTCGCCGTCTCGCTGGGCGTGTTCGGTTTCGTCCACGGGCAGAAGATGCAGGTCGGCGATTCCGAGGCCGGCGTGCCCGAACTGCGTCCGGAGGCGCGCTTCAACCAGGACGCGGCCAAGATCGCCGACCACTTCGCGCTCGGTATCGACTCGATCACCGTCATCGCCGAGGCACGGCCCGACGCCTGTACGCTCAGCTACCCGGCGATGGAGCTGATCGACCGCTTCGCCTGGCACCTGTACAACGTCGAGGGCGTGCAGCAGGTGATCTCGCTGCCGCAGGCGGCCAAGATCGTCAACGCCGGCTGGAACGACGGCTCGATCCGCTGGCGCGTGCTGCCGCGCGATCCCGATACCCTGCGCGTCGCCACCCAGGGTTTCGAGACCGACTCGGGCCTGCTCAACGCCGACTGCTCGGCGATTCCGGTCACCGCCTTCCTCACCGACCACAAGGCCGAGACCATCAGCCGCGTGGTGCGCGCGGTGAAGCAATTCCGCGAGGCCAACGAGGCCTGGTACCCCGGCACCAACCTGCGCGTCGAACTGGCCGAACGGGCGATGGAGGAGGGCGATGACTTCGCCTCCGACCAGGTCAACCTGCGCCTGGCCACCGGCAACGCCGGCGTGATGGCCGCCACCAACGAGCGCGTCAGCGCCGCGCAGTACCCGATGATGGGGCTGGTGTATCTGGCGGTGATCGTGCTGTGCCTGCTGGCCTACCGCTCGCCCAGGGCGACCCTGGCGATCGTGCTGCCGCTGGTGATCGTCTCGCTGCTGGCCAACGCCCTGATGGCGTCGATGAACATCGGCCTGAAGGTCAACACGCTGCCGGTGGCCGCGCTCGGCGTGGGCATCGGCGTGGACTACGCGATCTACATCTACAGCCGCATGAAGGAGTTCCTCGACCAGGGCCTGGGCCTGAGCGAGTCCTACTTCCGCGCGCTCAAGCTCACCGGCACCGCCGTGCTGTTCACCGGCCTCACCCTGGCCGCCGGCGTCGGCACGTGGATCTTCTCCGAGCTCAAGTTCCAGGCCGACATGGGCGTGCTGCTGAGCTTCTTCTTCCTGATGAACATGATCGGTGCGGTCGTGCTGCTGCCGGCGCTGTTGCGGTGGTTGCTCAGGGGGCGGGAAACGGTAACCGGTAACCGGTAACCGAAGAGCCGTGCCGGTGCGCACGGGCAGCCGAGTGGGGGAAGTGGCCGTGAGCGAAGTGCTGCTTTTCCGGTTGCCGACTCCCGGCTACCGGTTACCGGCCGCTAGGCATCCGACGCCGGCGGCGCCGGTCGGTGACGGGTCCTGGCGCGCAGTGCGATGACCAGCACCCCGCCGAGCACCATCGCGCCGCCGACGAACAGCCGCGGGCCGGGACGGTCGCCCCAGAACAGCATGCCCAGGATCACCGCGCCCACCGGTGCCAGCAGCAGCCAGGGTGTCACCACCGCCACCGGGTGGCGCTGGATCAGGGTGTAGTACAGGCCGTGGCCGAGCAGCGAGGAGATCAGCGCCGAGTAGGCCACGCCGCCCCAGCCGATCCAGCTCGCCCCGGCGAACGCCGCCGCCGCGTCCGGCTCGAACGCGAAGCTGATCGCGAACAGCGGGCCTACGCCGAGCACCGCCGTCCAGCCCTGCGTGCTGAACAGGCTCTGCCCGACCAGTCCGCGCATCAGCACCGTCCCCAGGGCGAGGAAGGCGGCCGAGATCAGCATCACCACCACCGACTCCGGGCGCTGCAGTACCAGCGGATCGAAGCCCAGCACCAGCACGCCGGCGAAGCTGACCGCGATGCCGGCACCGGTGCGCCAGCCGAAGCGCTCGCCGAGCGCGAACCAGGCCAGCAGCGCCGCCATCGGCACGTAGCTCTGCATCACGATCGCCGGCGAGGCCAGGTTGCCGGCCGCCTTCAGCGCCCAGAAGCTCAGGCCGAAATGCAGCACGCCGTTGCACAGCGCCACCGTCACCAGCCGCGGCCATTGCCCCGGCGCCGGCCGCTGCAGGAATGGAATCAGCAGCACCGACAGCAGCGCCAGGCGCAGGCCGGTGAACAGGAACGGCGGGATCTCCCGCAGCGCGAACGCCGAGGTGAGGAAGTTGCCCGCCCATGCGGCGCAAATCAGCAGCAGGATGGCGATGTCGCGGGCGGGCATGGGATTGCTCTGGCGGGCCGGCGGCGCCCACCGAAGCGGACGTCAGCCAGCGTGCAAGGTCCGCGGGGAGGCCTTGCGCATCCGCGGCTTCTGCCGCGGCCGGCTGCCTCGTATACCCGCGCGTCGTGGCCGAGGGCGCTGCAACGCAGCGCCTGTGCGGCCCGGCTGCCTGTTCGGCGCCGGTGGTGTCTTCGTGCCCGGCAGGGCGTTGCTCAGTACGACCAGCCGAGCTTGCGGTAGAGCTTGCTCAGCGTCCATGCCGGCCCGATCAGCAGATAGACCAGGTCGGTGAAGAAGCTCGGACGCTTGCCCTCGATCCTGTGACCGATGAACTGGCCGATCCAGGCCGCGACGAACACCACGATGGCGGTGTACAGCAGTGCCTGCATGCCGAACGCGGCGGCGAACAGATGGCAGCCGTAGAGCATCAGCGCAAAAGCGACGAAGAGGCCGGCGCCCAGCGCGCGCGAGCGTGGCCAGTAGAACAGCAGCGCGAAGAAGCAGGCCACGCCGGCCCAGGCGCCGGGGCGGGCGAAGGCGGTCGGCACCGGGATCGTCCACAGCAGGGCGATCACCGACCACACGATCAGCGGCACGCAGACCAGATGGATGGCCTGGTTGGTCGGGTGCTGGTGGTCCTCGCCGTATTTTTCCAGCCAGGGGTGGATCGAGCGCATGGTGTGTGCTCCGTCGGTGGTGGTTCGGTGGATGCAAACCGGTGATCGGATCGGAACAAGCGGCTCGGCATCCTTGCACAGGCCTTGCTCCTGCGCTTCCGATCGAGCGCGCCGCGCGCGACCCAGTTCCGATTCCCGATTTCCGGCTTTACGCCAGCGCGATGCCCGCCAGCCGCTTCAACGCCTCGGCGTACTTCGCGCGGGTGCCTTCGATGACCTCGGGCGGGAGTTTCGGACCCGGCGCGGTCTTGTTCCAGTCCAGCGTCTCCAGGTAGTCGCGCACGAACTGCTTGTCGTAACTCGGCGGGCTGATGCCGACCCGGTACTGGTCGGCCGGCCAGAAACGCGAGGAATCCGGCGTGAGCATCTCATCCATCACCCGCAGTGTGCCGTCCTCGTCGAGGCCGAACTCCAGCTTGGTGTCGGCGATGATGATTCCGCGCTGCGCGGCGTAGTCGGCGGCGAAGCGGTAGATCGCCAGCGTCGCCTCGCGCACGCGCTCGGCCAGCTCGCCGCCGATCCGCGCGACGATGGCATCGAAGCTGACGTTCTGGTCGTGGTCGCCGACGGCGGCCTTGGTCGAGGGCGTGAAGATCGGCTCGGGCAGCTTCTCGGCCTGGCGCAGCCCGGCCGGCAGCCGGATGCCGCAGACCGCGCCGGTCGCCTGGTAGTCCTTCCAGCCCGAGCCGATCAGGTAGCCGCGCACGATGGCCTCCACCGGCAGCGGCCTGAGCCGTCGCGTCACCACCGCGCGCTTTTCGTACAGCGCCGCGTCCACGCCGGCCGGCAGCACCGCCGCCACCGATTCGTGGGTGAGGTGGTTGGGGACGATGTGCGCGGTCTTGTCGAACCAGAAATTGGAGATCTGGCAGAGCATCTCGCCCTTGCCCGGGATCGGATCGGGCAGCACCACATCGAAGGCCGAGAGGCGGTCGGTGGCGATCATCAGCAGGCGCTGGCCGGGCAAGGCGTAGACATCGCGGACCTTGCCGCGATGGAGCAGCTCCAGGCCGGGCAGGTCGGCGGTGTGCAGGACGGTGGACAAGGCGGGCACTCCGGCAAAGCGCCAATTGTAGCGGCGGGCGTGCCCGCTGCAGGAGCGGCGGACGATCCCGGCTAGAATGGGCGCCATGACACGTCACGCCCTGGCCGCCCTGACGGCCCTCGCGCTTTCCGCCTGTTCCGCCGAACCCCCGCCGAATGCCGCCGTCGGCATGGCCGCGGACGTGGCGCGCCCGGCCAAACTCGGCCTGTGCGTGGCCTGCCACGGCGATACCGGCATCAGCCGCATCCCCGGCACGCCGCACATCGCCGGCCAGGACGAGATCTACCTGCGCAAGGCGCTGACCGAGTACCGCGACGGCCGCCGCCACGGCGGGCCGATGAATGCCGCCGCCGGCGGCCTGTCCGCTGCCGACATCGATGCACTGGCGGCCTGGTACGCCGCGCAGCGCTGGCCGGCCGCGGCGGAGGGCACGCCATGAGGTGGTACGGCAAACTGCTCGGCTTCATCGCCGGCTGGCTGCTGCTGCGCCACCCGGCCGGGGGGCTGATCGGCCTGCTGATCGGCCACGCCTTCGACGCCGACTGGTTCGGCCTGCGCAAGCCCAGCCCGTACCGCGAGCTGGGCCTGACCGAGGACGCCTCCGATGCCGAGGTCGAGCGCGCCTACCGCCGCCTGATCGCCCAGTACCACCCGGACAAGCTGGTCGGCATCGCCGACGACCTGCGCCAGCAGGCCGAGGACAAGGCGCGCCGCATCAACGCCGCCTACGAGGCGATCCAGAAACAGCGCCGCAAGCGCCACTCCTGACGAGCCACGCCATGTCCGACTGCATCATCGCCCCGTCCATCCTCTCCGCGAACTTCGCCAAGCTGGGCGAGGACGTCGATGCCGTGCTCGCCGCCGGTGCCGACTGGGTGCATTTCGACGTGATGGACAACCATTACGTGCCCAACCTCACCATCGGCCCGATGGTCTGCGAGGCGCTGCGCAGGCACGGCGTCACCGCGCCGATCGACGTGCATCTGATGGTCAAGCCGGTGGACCGCATCGTGCCGGATTTCGCCAAGGCCGGCGCCACGCTGATCAGCTTCCATCCCGAGGCCAGCGAGCATGTCCACCGCACCGTCCAGCTGATCAAGTCGCATGGCTGCCGAGCCGGCCTGGTGCTCAACCCAGCCACGCCGGTCGAGGTGCTGGAGTGGGTGCTGGAGGAACTCGACCTGGTGCTGCTGATGTCGGTGAACCCGGGCTTCGGCGGCCAGGCCTTCATCCCCTCGGCGCTCGACAAGCTGCGCCGCGTGCGCGGGATGATCGACCGTAGCGGCAAGGCCATCCGGCTGCAGATCGACGGCGGCGTGAAGGTTGACAACATCGGCGAGATCGCCGCCGCCGGCGCCGACACCTTCGTCGCCGGCTCGGCGATCTTCAACGCGCCCGATTACGCCGACGTGATCGCCCGCATGCGCGCGGCGGTGGCCGCGGCGCGCGGCTGAGG
>JBEQAM010000020.1:0-14047 GCA_041640375.1 Rehaibacterium sp.
GTTCTGGCGGTGGCAGGCCCCTGATGCCTTGTGGGAGGACATGCTGCCCGCCGCGCCCGCACCGGTGGCGGCCCCGCCGGCGCCAGATGCCGGCCGCGAGCGGCCCACGGTCGAGCGCAGACAAGTGCAGGCGCAGAACGAGGCCGCGCCCGCGCCGCCCGTCGTGGCCGTCTTTGCCGCGCCCGCCGCCGAGCTGCCGCCGCTGGAGGACGACCAAACCCTCGCACCCGAACCCTGGCTGGAACGCATCCGCGCGCGCCTGGCCGCCGGCCGTGAAGACGAAGCCCGTCGCAGCCTGCGCCGCTTCGTCGAAGCCCACCCCGGCCATCCGCTGCCCGACGACCTGCGAGCGCTGACCGAATGAGCCGGCAGACCCTCGCCGCCCCGGCTTCGTTCGAACTGGAGATCAAGAAGAGCCGCCATCTCGCCCGGGCCGCGCCGGTCGATTCGCCCGATACCGCGCTGGCTTTCCTTGCCGAAGTGGCCGACCCCACCGCCACCCACAATTGCTGGGCCTGGCGCATCGGCCAGCATTACCGCTTCAGCGACGACGGCGAGCCTGCCGGCACCGCTGGTCGGCCGATCCTTGCCGCCATCGACGGGCAGGGGCTGGACGGCGTGATGGTGGTGGTGACGCGCTGGTTCGGCGGCATCAAGCTCGGTGCCGGCGGCCTGGCACGCGCCTACGGCGGCGCGGCCGCCGAATGCCTGCGGCTGGCGCCGCGGATCCGCCTGATCGACACCCGTGAGGCCACGCTCGCTGCCGGCTTCGAACACGCTGGCGCCGTGCATGCGCTGCTGGCGCAGCACCACGCCGAAAAGCTCGACCAAGGTTACGCAGCCGACGGCCTGCGCCTACGCATCCGCCTGCCCGCCGACCGCCTCGACGCCCTGACCGCCGCCCTGCGCGACGCCACGCGCGGACAGGCCCGGCTGGATACGACCGAATGAACACCTGGATCGCCCTGCTGCGCGGGATCAACGTCGGCAGTAGCCGCCGCCTGCCGATGAAGTCGCTGATCGCGCTGATCCAGTCGCTCGGCGGCGAGGATGTTCGCACCTACATCCAGAGCGGCAACGTTGTTTTTCGCCATGCCGATGCGCGCGGCCTGGCCGAGCGGCTGGGCGATGCCATCGGACGCGAGCACGGCTTCGCGCCCGATGTCCTGATCCTCGATGCCGCCCGCCTGCGCGCCATCGCCGCCGCCAATCCGTTCCCGGAAGCCGACGCCGCGCCGACCCGCGTGCATGTCCTCTTTCTCGCCGCACCCGCCAGCGCGCCCGACATCGGCGCGCTGGAACGTCACCGCAGCGGCCGCGAGCGCTATCTCCTGACCGCACATGCCTGCTACCTGTACACGCCCGACGGCTTCGGCAAGTCCAGGCTCGCCGAGCGCGCCGAGAAGGCGCTCGGCGTGGCGGCCACCGCGCGTAACTGGCGCACGGTCGGCAAGCTGCTGGAGATGATCGGAACCGGGACCTGACCCGGCGTCGCCGAGCCTTCTCGACGACCGCTGAACACGCCTGGCGGCAAGCTGGGCATTCACGCGACACCGCAGGAGCTCCCATGACCCGTATCCTCGGCATTTCCGGCAGCCTGCGCGCCGGCTCCTACAACACCGCCCTGCTGCGCGCCGCACGGGCGCTCGCCGGTGACGGGGTCGAACTCGACATCGCCACCCTGCACGGCATCCCGCTCTACGACGGCGACGTCGAGCAACGCGAGGGCCTGCCCGCCGCGGTGGTCGAGCTCAAGGCGCGCATCCAGGCCTGCGACGGCCTGCTGCTGGCCACGCCCGAGTACAACAACGGCATCCCCGGCGTGTTCAAGAACGCCATCGACTGGCTGTCGCGTCCCGCCAGCGACATCCCCGACGTGTTCGGCGACCGTCCGGTCGCGCTGATCGGTGCTTCGCCGGGCAGCTTCGGCACCATCCTGTCGCAGAACGCCTGGCTGCCGGTGCTGCGCATGCTCGGTACGCGTCTGTGGACAGGCGGGCGCCTGCTGGTTTCACGCGCCGGTGAGCTGATCGACGAGCGCGGCGAACTCGCCGATCCAGCGCTGCGCCAGCGGCTCGCCGACTTCGTGCAGGGGTTCGCCCGATTCTGCACCGATCATCCGCGTTCGCCGAACGCCGCCCCCCGATGATCAGCGGCCCCGACCAGCTCGCCCCCGCCATCATCGACCTCGACCGCGCGTTTGCCTTCCACACCGGCCCACTCGGCCTGTGCGCGGTCGCCAAGTGAGCAGGCGGCGCTGTCTGCTGGCCGGCGACATCTGGCTGTGCCTCGCGCTCGACCCGGCCAGGCATGGCGTCCCGCTGTCCGAGTGCACACACACCCCACCTTCAGTGTCGGGGCCGGACGTTTCGCCGAATGCACCGCCGCCCTGCGCGATCCCGGCGTGACCGCATGGAAAGACAACCGCCGCGACGGCGACTCGCTCGACTTCCTCGCTCGCGATGGCCACACGCTGGAACTGCACGCCGGCGACCTCGCCTCGCGCCTGGCCGCGCCGAGGGGCAGCCCTGCGAAGGGCTGGAACCGTTCGACGCGCCCTGAGCGGGCAGGCTCCGCACGCCGCCGGATTTCCCCGTTCGTCCCGAGCGTAGCCCGGGACTCAACTTCGACCGCTCCCTGCCGCGACCCGCTCCCACAGTCCTGGATAGCGGACGACGAAGCCGGCGTCGTCCACGTCGAGTTCGGCACGGAAGCGCCCACCGCTCGATTCGTAGCCGTAGCGCCTCGCCGCCAGCCGCCGGTACCCCTGTTCCAACGGCTCGAACACCAGGTGCGGAAAGCGCAGCCATGCCGCGCACACCGGCGCCTCCGCGCCCACCGTCAGCCCGAGCCGGCGGATCGGCAGCAGGTTGGTCGAAGGGCTGAAGCCGAGGTCGATGTCCAGGCAGCCGGCCAACGCGGCGCAGTGCACGCCATCGACGAACCAGCGCCGCGCCTCGTCCACCGCGACGCGCAGCGCGACCTCGCGCGTGCCGATGATGCCTTCGATCCCGACCTCCAGCGTTCGCCACTGCGCATCGCAGCGGATCCGGTAGTCGAGCCGGTACGGCTCGCCGGCATCGGCGCCCACGGCAGTGCCAGCCAGCAGCCAGCCCTCATCGCGCCGCCGCAGCCGCGCGAATTCGTGACCGGGCTGGTCGAGGCGGCGCCAGAGGATGGAAGCGATCATGAAGGGGAAGCGGACCGTCGTCGGATCATCGCCAGGCATGTCGCTCTGGCGCTGCCGGAAAATGGCGGAGAGAGTGGGATTCGAACCCACGAGAGGCTTTCGCCCCTGGCGGTTTTCAAGACCGCTGCCTTAAACCACTCGGCCATCTCTCCGTACTCGAAGCTCCCCGCTTGTGCGGCGAGCAACCGTCCATGGTGCGCTGCCGTTCGGCGTCCTGCCTCACCCTCGCCCGCGTCACGATCTGCCACCGGCAGATCGTAAACGACGCGGGCTGCGACCACTCGGCCATCTCTCCGTACTCGAAGCTCCCCGCTTGTGCGGCGAGCAACCGTCCATGGTGCGCTGCCGTTCGGCGTCCTGCCTCACCCTCGCCATCGCGAGCTCCGTTGGCGGAGGCGCAGTTTACTTGCCTTGCGCGGCCGCTGTCGCGCCGCCCGGCAACGGCGACGCCGCCTTGCGTCCGTCGCAGCCGATGCAATCCAGGCGCGAGGCCTCGATCAGCGGCGGCAGGCGCTCGGCGAGAAAGTCGATCAGCACGCGCACGGCCGGCAGCAAGCCGCGCCGGGTCGGGAACACGGCGTGGCAGATGCCCTGCGGCAGGGTCCAGTCGGGCAGCACCACCTCCAGCGCGCCGGCACGCACCTGGTCGGCGCAGACGGTCTCCGGCAACAGGGCGATGCCGAGGCCGCGCACGGCCATCTCACGCAGCACGGGAAAGTCGTGCGCCATCACCCGCGGCTGCATCTCGACGCGCACGCTCTCGCCATCCGGCCCCTGCAGATCCCAGCGCTGCTTGCCCTCCTCCTCGCTCATGCTCAGGCTGACGTGCGTGCGCAGGTCCTCGGGCGCGCGCGGGCGGCCGTGGCGGGCGAGATAGGCGGGGCTGGCGACCAGCAGCTCCCGGATCGAACCGAAGCTGCGCATCACCAGGCTGCCGTCGTCGTTGAGCTGCGAGCGCACGCGCAGGGCGATGTCGATGCCCTCGTTGATCAGATCGACGCGGCGGTTGCTGACATGCAGCAGCACGCGCACCTGCGGGTAGGCGGCGAGGAAGTCGGGCAGGATCTGCGCGATCTGCCGTTGCGCCAGTGCCACCGGGCAGCTCATCCGCACCAGCCCGCGCGGTTCGGCGCTGAGGCGGTCGACCACCTCGCGCGCGGCCTGCGCCTCCTCGATCATGCTCTGGGCATGGCGGTAGATGCTCTGGCCGACATCGGTGACCGCGAAGCGGCGGGTGGAACGCTGCAGCAGACGCACGCCGAGGTCGGTCTCCAGCTGGGCGATGCGTCGGCTCAGGCGCGACTTGGGAATGCCCAGCGCACGCTCGGCGGCGGCGAAACCGCCGTGCTCGACCACCATGGCGAAGTAGTAGAGATCGTTCAGATCCTGCATGGCGGACTCCACAGCGGCTCTTCCAGAGAGCCTACGACACCGAACTATATACGCCGGCTCCGCGGCCTGTTCCGCCGCGGAGCCGTGCTTCCGGGCGCTCTCCCCTCGGAAACTGCCGGGGTGAGGGGCCGGCGGCGCGGTGACCTGCCCGCTCGCCGCGCCGCCTGTCTCCTGCGCCGCCTCAGGCGATCGCCTCGCTGCCGCCCATGTAGGGCCGCAGCGCCTCGGGCACGGTGATCGAGCCGTCGGCGTTCTGGTAGTTCTCCATCACCGCGATCAGGCAGCGGCCGACGGCGACGCCGGAGCCGTTGAGGGTGTGCAGCGGCTCGGGCTTGCCGGTGGCAGGATTGCGCCAGCGCGCCTGCATGCGGCGGGCTTGAAAAGCCTCGCAGTTGGAAATCGAGCTGATCTCGCGATACGCCTGCTGACCGGGCAGCCAGACTTCCAGGTCGTAGGTCTTGGCGGCGCCGAAACCCATGTCGCCGCTGCACAGCAGCATGCGGCGGTAAGGCAGGCCGAGCTTTTCCAGCACGATCTCGGCATGGCGGGTCATCCGCTCGTGAATCTCGTAGCTCTCGTGCGGGCGGGCGATGGCGACCAGCTCGACCTTCTCGAACTGATGCTGGCGGATCATGCCGCGGGTGTCGCGGCCGTGGCTGCCGGCCTCGGCGCGGAAGCACAGCGAGTGCGCGGTGAGCAGCATCGGCAGCTTGGCGTCCTCGACGATCTCGTCGCGGACGAGGTTGGTCAACGGCACTTCGGCGGTCGGCACCAGGTAGCGACGGGCGTCGCCGACCTGGGTCGCGAACAGGTCCTCCTCGAACTTCGGCAACTGGCCGGTACCCTGCATCGCGTCGGCGTTGACGATCAGCGGCACGTTGCACTCGGCATAGCCGTGTTCGTCGACGTGCAGATCGAGCATGAACTGCGCCAGTGCGCGGTGCAGGCGAGCGAGCTGGCCACGCATCACGGTGAAGCGTGCGCCGCTGAGCTTGGCGCCGGCATCGAAGTCGAGCCAGCCGTGGCGCTCGCCGAGTTCGACGTGGTCCTTCACCGGAAAGTCGAACGCACGCGGCTCGCCCCAGCGGTGGATCTCGCGGTTGTCATGCTCGTCCTTGCCGATCGGCACGCTCGCGTGCGGCAGGTTGGGAATGCCCAGCGCGATCTTCTCCAGCTCGGCGCGGATCGCATCCAGCCGCGCCTCGGACGCCTTGAGCTCGTCGCCGATGGCGGCGACCTCGGCCATCAGCGCGGTAGTGTCCTCGCCCTTGGCCTTGGCCATGCCGATCGCCTTGGAGCGGGTGTTGCGCAGGTTCTGCAGCGCCTGGGTGCGGGTCTGGATCTGCTTGCGCTCGGCTTCCAGGCCTTCGAGCGCGGCGACATCGAGAGTGAAGCCGCGGGTGGCCTGCAGGCGTTCGGCGGTGGCCGCAAGCTGGCCGCGCAACAGGGCGGGGTCGAGCATGGCTTGCTCCGGAGTCGGTATCGGAGGGGAAAGCTGGCGATTATCGCGGCCGCGCCGGCCCGCGGGCAAACGCGCGCGGACGAACTTGCAGCCGCCGACGGTCTGCGGCCTACTCGAAGCGGACCACCCCTTCCATCGAGCATGGTCGCGACCGAGCCGACCCCAGCTTGCCAGGACCCCGGAAAGCGCTGGCGCGCCCTCACCCGCCACCCGGCCGTGCGGGCCGCAGGCGTGTTCGTGCTGGCGCTTGTGCTCGGCGTGCTGCTCGGGCTACTCCGTTTCGGCCTGCCGGAGACGAGCCGGCCGCCTCCGCCCCCGCCGGACCCGGCGCCCGCCGCGGGAACCACGCCGACGCTGCCGATGCCACCCGGCCCGGCGCCCGACCTGGCGATTCCCGAAGCGCCACCGGCAGGGACGCGAGCACCGCCGGACATCGGTCCGCGCATTGCCGACCAAGCGCCGGGCGTGGCCGACGACACGGTCGCCGTCAGCGAGCGCGAGGCCCGTCCGCTGCCTAACCAAGCCGCGCCGAGCTACCCGTCGCAGGCGCTGCGTCGGCGCATCGAGGGCGAGGTGCTGCTGCGGGTCGAGGTGGATGCCCGTGGCCGCCCGGCGCGGGTGCGGGTGGAGCGCGGCAGCGGTTCGCGCCAGCTCGATGCGGCAGCGGTGTCGGCCGTGCGGCGCTGGCGCTTCGAACCGGCACTGCAGGGCGGCGAGCCGGTGCCCTCGACCGTGCTGATTCCGATCGCGTTCCGCCTCGACCGCTGAATCAGGCCGGCTGTACTCCCATCCCGATGGCGCGCGCCAAGTGCTCGAAGCCCGGGAACGACGTGGCGACGTTGGCGCAGTCCCCGATCCGCACCTCGCCCGCAGCCGATTGCGCGGCCACCGCGAAGCTCATGGCGATGCGATGGTCGCCGCGGCTGTCCACCGCGCCGCCACGCAGGCGGCCGCCTTCGATCACCGCGCCGTCGGGCCGCTCCTCGACGGCGATACCGAGCGCGCGCAGGCCCTCGGCCATCGCGGCGATGCGGTCGGATTCCTTCACCCGCAGCTCGGCGGCGCCACGCACCACGGTGCGTCCCCGTGCGCAGGCCGCGGCCACGAACAGGACCGGGAATTCGTCGATCATGTCCGGCACCCAGGCGGTGTCGATCTCGATGCCGCGCAGCGGCGCATGGCGGACGACCAGATCGGCCACCGGCTCGCCGCCCTGCTCGCCCGCGTTCTCGACCCGGATGTCCGCCCCCATCGCCCGCAGCGCGTGCAGCAGGCCGGTGCGGCGCGGGTTGATGCCGACCGCGCGCAGCACCAGCTCGGAGCCGGGCACCAGCGTGGCGGCGACCAGGAAGAACGCCGCCGAGGAGAAATCCGCCGGGACGAGGACCTCGGTCGCGCGCAGCCGATGTCCGCCACTCAGCGCGGCCTCGCCGGGACGGAAAGCCACCGGCCAGCCGAACGCGGCCAGCATCCGTTCGGTGTAGTCGCGGGTCGGATGCGGCTCGCGCACCCGGGTTTCGCCGCGCGCGTACAGCCCCGCCAGCAGCAGCGCCGACTTCACCTGTGCGCTGGCGACAGGCATTTCATAATCAATGCCTTGCAACACTTTTTTGCCGTAGATTCTCAACGGCGGACGGCCGCCCTCGGCAGCCTCGATCCGCGCCCCCATCCGCGCCAGCGGCTCGATCACCCGGCCCATCGGCCGGCGCGAGAGCGAGGCGTCGCCGACCAGCCGGCTGTCGAAGGCCTGCCCCGCCAGCAACCCGGCCAGCAGACGCATGCCAGTGCCGGCATTGCCGCAGTCCAGGTCGTCGGCGCAGCCGCGCAGCCCGTGCAGGCCGACGCCGTGGACGATGCGCTCGCTGGCCGCCGGCGCCGCGATGCGCACGCCGAGCTGGCCGAAGATCCGCGCCGTCGCCCGGGTGTCTTCGCCTTCGAGAAAGCCGCGCACCCGGGTGACACCCTCGGCGATCGCGCCCAGCATCACCGCGCGATGCGACACCGACTTGTCGCCGGGTACGACCAGTTCGCCGCGCAGCGGGCCGGCCGGGCCGGCGAGCCAATCCAGGGACGATGTGCCGCTCATGCGCCGACGCCCTCCAGCCCCGACAGCAGTCGCTGGTTCTCGCTGCGCGTGCCGACGCTGATGCGCAGACAGGTCGGCAGGCCGTAGCCGCGCATCGGGCGCGGGACGACGCCCTGCGCCAGCAGGGCCTCCTCGTACGGCATGGCGTCGCGGCCGAAATCCACCAGCAGGAAGTTGGTCTGCGAGGGATGCACGTACAGGCCGCGGTCGCGCAGGCGCGTGGTCAGCCACTCGCGCTCGATGCGGTTCTGCGCGACGTGCCAGGCCAGGTGCTGCTCGTCGGCCAGCGCGGCCTCGGCGGCGGCCAGCCCGAGCAGGTTGACGTTGAAGCTCTCGCGCAGCCGCTCCATCACCGCCACCAGCCCGGCCTGCGCCACCGCATAGCCGACGCGCAGGCCGGCCAGGCCGTAGCCCTTGGAGAAGGTGCGGGTGACGATCAGGCGCGGGAAACGCGGCAGCAGCGTCAACGCGCTCTGCAGCTCCGGTACCTCGACGTATTCGGCGTAGGCCTCGTCCACGACGACCAACACCTGCTCGGGCAGCGAGGCGAGGAAGCGTTCCAGGTCGGCGCTCGCAAACCAGGTGCCGACCGGGTTGCTCGGATTGCACAGGTAGACCAGCCGCGTGCGCTCGTCCACTGCGGCGCGGATCGCGTCGAGGTCGTGGCCGCGATGCATCCGATGCCCCTCGGGCAAGGCCTCGGCCACGGTCAGCGGCGCATCGGCGGCCAGCGCCGCCAGCGGATACACGGCGAAGCCGTAGCGCGACATGACCACGCCGGCCCGCGGCCCGCAGAAGGCCTGGGCGAACTGCATCAACAGTTCGTGCGAACCGTTGCCGAGCAGGATCTGCGCGGTATCGACGCCGAGTCTTTTCGCCAGCGCGGCCTTGAGGTCGCCGCCGAGCGGATCGGGATAGCGGGCGAGCTGGCCGAGCGCATCGAGGATCGCCTCGCGGGCGCGCGGGCTGGGGCCGTGCGGGTTCTCGTTGCCGCCCAGCTCCACCAGCCGCGCGCCGAACCGGCGGCGCAGCGCGACGATGTCGTGGCCGGGGTCGTAAGGCTTGAGCCGGCGCAGGCCGGGCTGGGCCAGAGCGAGAAAGTCGTTTTCGTGCATTTGCCAGGTCTGAGAGCCGAGGACTCAAGATGCGACGCTTTTCCCGGGCCCCCGGTCCCGGGTTCCCGGTCTTTGCCCCGTCACGGCAACGCCACCGGATACGAGCCCAGCACCCGCAGCTCGGCCGCGGCGCGGCGCGCCTCGGCCACGGCCTCGGCCAGGCGCGGATCCTCGATGTGGCCCTCGACGTCGACGAAGAAGGCGTACTCCCATTTGCCGGTGCGCGCCGGCCGCGACTCGATGCGGGTCATGCTCAGGCCGCGCTCGGCCAACGGACGCAGCAGCTCGAACAGCACGCCGGGGCGGTCGCGGGTGGCGATCAGCAGCGAGGTCTTGTCATGGCCCGAGGGCGGGAAGATCTCGCGGCCCAGCACCAGGAAGCGGGTGGTGTTGTCGGGCCGGTCCTCGATCGGTCCGGCGACCGCCTTCAGGCCGTAGACGTGGCCGGCGTGCTCGCCGGCGATGGCCGCGGCCTCCTCCTGGTTGCGCGCGCGCCGGGCCGCCTCGGCATTGCTGCCGACGGCGATGCGCTCGGCGTTCGGCAGGTGCGCACGCAGCCAGCCCTTGCACTGGCCGAGCGATTGCGGGTGCGAATAGACGCGCTCGATGTCCTGGATCCGCCCGCTGCGCGAGAACAGGTACTGGTGCACGCGCAGCTCGATCTCGCCACAGATCTTCAGCGGCGTGTGCAGAAAGTGGTCGAGCGCCGAGTGCACGGTGCCCTCGCTGGAGTTCTCCACCGGCACCACGCCGAAATCGGCATGGCCGGCCTCCACCTCCTGGAACACCTCGTCGAACCCGCTCAGCGGCAGTCCCTTGGCCGAATGGCCGAAGTGCTTGAGCACCGCCTGCTGGCTGAAGGTGCCCTCGGGGCCCAGGTAACCGATCTTGAGCGGCTCCTGCTGAGCCAGGCAGGCCGACATGATCTCGCGGAACAGCCGCACCATCTCGGTGTCGGACAGCGGCCCCCGGTTGCGGTCGATCACGCCGCGCAGCACCTGCGCCTCGCGCTCGGGCCGGTAGTAGTCCACCGCACGCTTGAGCGGGCCCTTGGCCTTGCCGACCTGCTGTGCCCAGCGCGCGCGCTCGGTGATCAGGGCCTGGATCTGCCGATCGATGTCGTCGATGCGGGCGCGTGCCTCGGCCAGATCGATACGCGGCAGCGATGACTTGGCGGCGGGGCTTTTCTTCGCGGGCATCGTCGTCAGCCGTGACGGCGGGCGAAATCGCCCATGAACTCGACCAGCGCGGCCACCGCCTCCTCGCTCACGGCGTTGTAGAGCGAGGCACGCATGCCGCCGACGGCCTTGTGGCCCTTGAGCGCGTGCAGGCCGGCGGCCTGCGACTCGGCGAGGAAGGCGGCGTCGAGCGCGCTGTCGTGCAGGGTGAAGGGCACGTTCATCCACGAACGGCAGGCCGGATCGACCGGGTTGCGATAGAAGCCGCCGGAGCCGTCGATGGCGGCGTACAGGCGCTCGGCCTTGCGACGGTTGCGCGTGGCCATCGCGTCCAGCCCACCCTCGGCCTTCAGCCACTGGAACACCAGCCCGGCCAGATACCAGGCGAAAGTCGGCGGGGTGTTGAGCATCGAGTCCTGCGCGGCGTGCTCGGCGTAGCGCAGGATCCTGGCCCGCGGCTGGCCGGCGCGGGCCAGCAGGTCGCGGCGCACGATCACCAGCGTCAGCCCGGCCGGACCGATGTTCTTCTGCGCGCCGGCGTAGATCAGGCCGAAACGCGACACGTCGATGGGCCGCGACAGGATGGTCGAGGACATGTCCGCCACCAGCGGTACGGCGCCGACCTCGGGGATGTCGTGGAACTCGACGCCGTGGATGGTCTCGTTCGGCGTGTAATGGACGTAGGCGGCGCCCGGCGTCAGCCGCCACGACGCACGCGGCGGGATGGTGGTGAAGTCGCTGGCCTCGCCGCTGGCGGCGATGTTGACCTTGGCGTGGTGCGCGGCCTCGGCGGCGGCCTTCTGCGCCCAGTGGCCGGTGAGCACGTAGTCGGCGATCTGACCGGCCTCGGCCAGATTCATCGGGATCAGTGCGAACTGCTGGGTGGCGCCGCCCTGCAGGAACAGCACGGCGTAATCCTCGGGGATGCCCATCAGCTCGCGCAGGTCGCACTCGGCGCGGGCGGCGACCTCGATGAAGGGCTTGCCGCGATGGCTCAACTCCATGACCGAGGCCCCCTGACCGCCCCATTCGAGCAGCTCGGCCTGGGCCTGACGAAGCACCGGCTCGGGCAACGCCGCCGGCCCCGCACTGAAGTTGTAGACGCGCGACATGTCGGCCTCCTGAAAGGGATCCCGAGGCTAGCATGACGCAGTGCAGCAAGATAGCCGCCACGCCACGTCGACAGTTCGGCGCGCACCCTTTCGGCAACTCCGCGCGTCTTGAAGGGTCCGAAGGAGTCCAGGAGACCCGTATGTCCGTCCGCATCCGCCCGTCCGACATCACCCCCGAGCACGTCTACCGGCAGCGCCGCCAGCTGATGGGCGCCGCCCTGGCCGCGCCCCTGCTCGCCCTGCCCGGCTGTTCGGACGCCCGCCAGGAGGCGGCGCCCGCCCCCCAGGCCGAGGCATGGACCAGCTGGGCCGATGTCACCAGCTACAACAACTTCTATGAGTTCGGCACCGCCAAGACCGACCCCGCCAAGTACGCGCACATGCTGGTGACCAAGCCTTGGGGCGTGACCATCGCCGGCGAGGCCGAAGTCACCGGCCATTTCGCGCTGGAAGACCTGATCCGGCCGCACGCCGCCGAGGAGCGCGTCTATCGGCTGCGCTGCGTGGAGGGCTGGTCGATGGTGATCCCGTGGCTGGGCTTTCCGCTGGCCGACCTGCTCAAGCGCTTCCGGCCGACCTCGCGCGCCAAGTTCGTCGCCTTCGAGACGCTGGCCGACCCGCGCCAGATGCCCGGCCTGCGCCAGCGCATCCTGCAGTGGCCCTACCGCGAGGGCCTGCGCATCGACGAGGCCATGCATCCGCTCACCCTGCTCGCCATCGGCCTGTACGGCCGCGAGCTGCCCAACCAGAACGGCGCGCCGCTGCGGCTGGTGGTGCCGTGGAAGTACGGCTTCAAGAGCATCAAGTCGATCGTGAAGATCAGCTTCGTCGAGCAGATGCCGCCGACCAGCTGGAACCTGTCGCAGCCCGACGAGTACGGCTTCTACTCGAACGTGAATCCGGCCGTGCGCCATCCGCGCTGGAGCCAGAAGACCGAGCGCCGCATCGCCGGCACCGGCAGCAAACTGTTCGCCGAGCGCATTCCGACGCTGCCGTTCAACGGCTATGCCGACGAGGTGGCGTCACTGTATGCCGGCATGGACCTGCGGCAGTGGTTCTGACCGGCAGCCGCCTTGCGTTCGCGAGGCTCGCGGCGCACGCGCTGGCGGCGCTGCCGCTGACCTGGCTCGCCTGGCTGATCGCCAGCGACGGCCTCGGCGCCGACCCGGTCGCGGCGATCACCCACTTCAGCGGCCTGTGGGCACTGCGCTTCCTGCTCGCCTCGCTGGCGATCACACCGCTGCGCCATCTGACCGGGCTGCCGGTACTGATCCGGTTCCGCCGGATGCTCGGGCTGTGGGCCTTCGCCTGGGCCAGCCTGCACCTGTCGGCGTACGTCGTGCTCGACCTCGGCGGCTACTGGGCGCAGATCCTCGAGGACCTCGTCGAGCGCCCTTACATCACCGTCGGCTTCCTCGCCTGGCTGGGCCTGCTGCCGTTGGCGCTGACCTCGACCCGCGGCATGATGCGGCGCCTGGGCCGGCATTGGGGCCGGCTGCACAAGCTGGTCTACCCGATCGCCGTGCTGGCAGTGCTGCACTTCTGGTGGCTGGTGAAGGCGGACCTGCGCGAGCCATCGCTCTACGCGGCCGTGCTGGCGCTGCTGCTGGTAGCCCGTCTGGCGCGCGCGCGGCCGCGACCTCAACCGGTGACGCGCGGACCGTAGACCAGGACCGCAGTGATGACCGCCGCGAGCACGGCGGCGGCGGCGATCAGCCACCACACGGCCACGCCGCGACTGACGGCATCGTCCTGGTCGGTCTCGCTGGCGATCACATGATGGATGGCGCGCGGCACGCCGGATGTCGCCGTACTCTCCGCCCCGCCCGGCTGACGGGCGAAACCGGGCGCCTCGAGCACGAAGCGGTCGGGCTCGATCACCAGCTGGTCGCCGGGCGCGAGCAGGCTGTCGCCGACGCGCACGCCGTTGACCACCACCTCGCCCCCGATCCGTCGCAACACGAGGCGGTCGCCGTGCAGTTCGATCTGGGCATGACGCTCGGCGGCAGCGGGGTTGTCGAGACGCACCTGGGCCCCCTCACCGCGGCCAATCAGCAGCGTGCGCTCGATTGGATAGCTGCGACCGAAGTGCGCGCCGGCGACGCCGCGCAGGACCACCCGCGGCAGCACCGCCACGGCATCGTCGCCGGGCGGCGCCGGAGGAATCGGCAGCGCCGGCAACTCGCGCTCGTCCGCACACAGCAGCAGGTGCACATGCCCGAGGCAGACCACGTCGCCCCTGCGCAGCATGGCAAGCTCGCGCACCGGGCGGGCGTTGAGATGGACCGGCGGCGCCTCGGCGGACACGTACAGCCAGGCGCCACGACGATCGGCGACGATGCGGGCATGATGCGGCGCCAGCCCGGCATGGGCGATGGCGACCCGATTGTCCGCGGCACTGCCGATCGAAACCTCGCCCTCGCTCAGGCGCAGGTCGGGATGTTCGCCGTTGGGGAAGGTCAGCCGCATCATGCGGGCGGAACGATAACATGCACCACGAAAGCCTTGGCGG
>JBEQAM010000021.1:0-14009 GCA_041640375.1 Rehaibacterium sp.
CCCCCTTGCCTGCGCGCGATGACAAGGCGCACCGCCACAAGGCCGGTCGCGGCCATGGTTACCGCGAAGGCGGCGAGGAGGACGAGGGGCGCGGACGCTATACCGGCGGACAGTTGCACCTGTCCGATTCCGAGCGCGCCCGCCGCGGCGCCAGCCGCAAGAAGGGTGGCAAGGCGCGCGGGGCGGAGCCCAGTCGTCAGTCCTCCGGTCAGCACGGTTTCTCGCGTCCGACCGCGCCGGTCTCGCGCGAGGTCGCCATCGGCGACACCATCGTCGTCGCCGACCTCGCCCAGAAACTCGCCCTCAAGGGCAGTGAGGTGGTCAAGGCGCTATTCAAGATGGGCGTGATGGCCACCATCAACCAGACCATCGACCACGATACCGCCGTGCTGGTGGTCGAGGAACTCGGCCACAAGGCCGTGCGCGCCCATGAGGACGACGCCGAGCTGGCGCTGCAGGCGCATGCCGAGGCCGCGCAGGGCACACCCGAACCGCGGCCGCCGGTGGTCACCATCATGGGTCACGTCGACCACGGCAAGACCTCGCTGCTGGACTACATCCGCCGTACCAAGGTCGCCTCGGGCGAGGCGGGCGGCATTACCCAGCACATCGGCGCCTACCACGTCCAGACACCCAAGGGTGTCATCAGCTTCCTCGACACGCCGGGCCACGCCGCGTTCACCGCGATGCGCGCGCGCGGCGCCAAGCTCACCGACATCGTCGTGCTGGTGGTCGCCGCCGACGATGGCGTGATGCCGCAGACGGTCGAGGCGATACAGCACGCCAAGGCTGCCGGCGTGCCGCTGATCGTCGCCATCAACAAGATGGACAAGTCCGACGCCAACCCGGACAACGTCAAGCAGGGTCTGGCCAACCACGATGTCATCCCCGAGGAATGGGGTGGCGACACCCAGTTCGTACCGGTCTCGGCGAAGACCGGCATGGGCATCGACGCCCTGCTCGACGCGATCTCGGTCCAGGCCGAGGTCATGGAGCTCAAGGCCGTGCGCGACGGCCGCGCCACCGGCGTGGTGGTCGAGTCCTCGCTCGACAAGGGCCGTGGTCCGGTCGCCACGGTGCTGGTGCAGTCCGGCACGCTCAAGAAGGGGGACTTCCTGGTCTGCGGCGTGCAGTACGGCCGCGTCCGCGCGCTGTTCGACGAGACCGGCCGGCAAGTCAGCGAGGCCACGCCGTCGATCCCGGTGGTGGTGCTCGGCCTGTCCGGCGTGCCCGATGCCGGCGACGACTTCGTCGTGGTCGAGGACGAGCGGCTGGCCAAGGACGTGGCCCAGCAGCGCGAGGCCAAACGCCGTGAGACGCGCCTGGTCGCCAAGGCCGGCAGCCGGATGGAGGACATCATGGCCCAGATGGGTCAGGGCGAGGAGCAGCAGGTCCTCAACCTGGTCGTCAAGGCCGACGTGCAGGGCTCGGTCGAGGCGTTGCGCGACGCCTTGACCAGCCTGTCCAACGAGCTGATCAGGATCAACGTGATCGCGGCCGGCGTGGGCGGGATCACCGAGTCCGACGCCACCCTCGCGGCGGCATCGAAGGCGGTCGTGATTGGCTTCAACGTCCGCGCCGATGCCTCGGCGCGCAAGGTGATCGAGGCCAACGGCCTCGACCTGCGCTACTTCTCGATCATTTACGACGTGATCGACCAGGTGAAGCAGGTGGCTTCCGGCCTGCTCGGCGTGGAGGTGCGCGAGGAGATCATCGGCGTCGCCGAGGTGCGCGAGGTGTTCCGCAGCTCCAAGTTCGGTGCGGTCGCCGGCTGCATGGTGATCGAGGGCGTGGTCAAGCGGCACAAGCCGATCCGCGTCCTGCGCGACAACACCGTCATCTTCCAGGGCGAGCTGGAGTCGCTGCGTCGCTTCAAGGACAACGTCGATGAGGTGCGCATGGGCACCGAGTGCGGCATCGGCGTCAAGCAGTACAACGACGTCAAGGTCGGCGACCACATCGAGTGTTACGAGCGCATCGAGGTTCAGCGCAAGCTCTGACTGCACGGGACTGATGCCTTGAGCCGGAAGACCTTCCATCGAACCGACCGGGTATCGGCTCAGCTCCGCCGCGAGCTCGGCCAGCTCGTGCACGAGGCTGTGCGCGAGCACGGGCTGCCGTCGGTGAGCGTGTCCGACGTCGAGGTGACCCGCGATTTGGCGCATGCCAAGGTATTCGTCACCGCGCTGCAGCCGGAGAAGTCGGCCGAGGCCGTGGCCGCGCTGCGGGAATTGGCGCGTGAATTCCGCTTCCGTCTGGGCCGCATGCTGCGCATGCGCAGCATTCCGGAGCTGCACTTCCATTACGACGATTCGGTCGATCGCGGCGAGCGCATCGACAACCTGTTGCGCGACCTCGACCGCGACTGATCCCGCCGTGTGAGCGCGGCGGGCTTCGCGGGAGCGGGCAGGGCCGCGATCAGCCAGGCGCGGCATTCCGACCGCTGCCCTGGCCGCTCCCATACATCGGCCGAAGCCATGATCCGGCCTTGCGAATGACCCACCGCCAGCGCACCGTTTTCCGCGACCTCGACGGCATCCTGCTGCTCGACAAGCCCAAGGGCTTGAGCTCCAACCAGGCGCTGCAGCGCGCCCGCCACCTGCTGCGCGCGGCCAAGGCCGGCCATACCGGCAGCCTGGATCCGCTCGCCACCGGTCTGCTGCCGATCTGTTTCGGCGAGGCCACCAAGCTGGCCGGCCATCTGCTGGGCTCGCACAAGGCCTACCGGGCGGTGGCCAGGCTAGGCGTCACCACCGACACCGAGGATGCCGAGGGCCAGGTGCTGCGGGAGCGGCCGCTGCCGGCACTCGACGATGCCACGATCGAGCGCGCCCTGGCGTCGCTGCGCGGCCGCATTCGCCAGCGTCCGCCGGTCTATTCGGCGCTCAAGCAGGGCGGCGAGCCGCTGTATGCCAAGGCCCGCCGTGGCGAGCAGGTGACGGTCGGCGAGCGCGAGGTCGAGGTCTTCCGTCTGGAATCGCTCGGTCGCGAGGGCGACCGGTTGCGGTTGGAGGTCGAGTGCGGCTCGGGCACCTATATCCGCAGTCTGGTGCGCGACCTCGGCGAGGCCTTGGGCTGCGGCGCACACATCCTCGAATTGCGACGGCTCTGGGTCGATCCGTTCCGGCGGCCCGCCATGACCACGCTGGACGGGCTGCAGGCGCTGGACGAGGCCGGGCGCCAGGCGCTGCTGCTTCCGGTCGAGGCTGGTCTGGCCGGCTGGCGGCGGGTCGTACTGGAACCTGAACAGGCGCGTCGGTTGGGACAGGGGCAGACCCAGCGGCTGGCCGGGGGCGCGACGCCGGGTCCGGTTGCCGTGTTCGGCCGGGCAGGCCGTGTGCTGGGTTTCGGCGAGATCGATCAGGATGGCCGCCTGCGCCCGCAGCGGCTGTTCCGCTGGGCGGCCGAAGCCGCCAAGCCGGGCGCCGCCGACTAGCGCCCTTGTTCGCAAAACCCTGTCCGGGCTACAATTTCGCGGCTAACCCAGCGATTTTTTCCATCAACGGCGGGCCAGGCGGTGCGTCGCCGCGTAGCGGCGTTCCTGCAGGTCGCGCATCCAACGAGGTAAACATGGCCATCGACACCGGCAAGATCATCGAAGAATTCAAGCGCGCGCCGAACGACACCGGCTCGCCGGAAGTGCAGGTCGCCCTGCTGTCCGCTCGCATCGAGCAGCTGACCGAGCACTTCAAGATCCACAAGCAGGACCACCACGGCCGTCGTGGCCTGCTCAAGCTGGTCAACCAGCGCCGCCGCCTCCTGAACTACCTCAAGGGCAAGGACGCGGAGCGCTACAGGACGCTGATCGAGCGCCTCGGTATCCGCCGCTGATCCGCATCTCCCCGCGGCGCAGAAATGCGCCGCGGTTTTTTTTGGACCGCGGCTTCGGCCGCCGTCCGGCGGGAGCCGGCAAGGGTGCCGCCCCCGTCTCATCAGACTGAAGGAATGAAAACGTGGCGAAAGTAACCAAGACCTTCCAGTACGGGAACCACCAGGTCACGCTGGAGACGGGCGAGATCGCCCGCCAGGCCAGCGGTGCGGTCATCGTCAAGATGGCCGATACCGTGGTGTTGGTGACCGCGGTGGGCAACAGGACCGTCCGTGAGGGCATGGACTTCTTCCCCCTCACGGTCGACTACCAAGAGAAGTTCTACGCCGGTGGCCGCATCCCCGGCGGCTTCTTCAAGCGCGAGGGGCGTCCGACCGAGCGCGAGACGCTGGTCTCCCGCCTGATCGACCGCCCGATCCGCCCGCTGTTCCCGGAAGAGTTCCGCCATGAGGTGCAGGTCATCGCCACCGTGCTCTCGATGAACCCCGAGGTCAGCGGCGACATCCCGGCGATGATCGGCGCCTCGGCCGCGCTGGTGCTGTCCGGCGTGCCGTTCAAGGGACCGATCGGCGCCGCCCGCGTCGGCTATGCCAACGGCCAGTACCTGCTCAATCCGACCACCACCGAACTGCAGGACTCGCAGCTCGACCTGGTCGTCGCCGGCACCGCCAATGCCGTGCTGATGGTCGAGTCCGAGGCCAAGGAGCTGTCCGAAGACGTGATGCTCGGCGCGGTGATGTTCGGTCACCGGCAGATGCAGGCCGTCATCCAGGCCATCAACGAGTTCGCCGCTGAAGTCGGCGTCAAGCACTGGGACTGGCAGCCGCCGGCCAAGAACGAGGCGATGATCGCCGCGCTCCGTGCCGCCGTCGGTGACCGTCTGTCCGAAGCCTTCCGGATCCGCGACAAGCTGCAGCGTCGCGACGCCATCTCGGCGCTGAAGAAGGAGGTCATCGAGTCGCTCAAGGCGCAGGCCGAGGAGAATGGCTGGACGGCCGGCGAGATGAGCAAGGAATTCGGCGAGCTCGAATACCAGACCATGCGTGCCGCGGTGCTCGACACCAAGGTACGCATCGACGGTCGCGACCTGACCACGGTCCGCCCGATCACCGTGCGCACCGGCGTGCTGCCGCGCGTCCACGGCTCGGCGCTGTTCACCCGCGGCGAGACCCAGGCGCTGGTCACCCTCACGCTCGGCACCGCGCGCGACGGTCAGATCATCGATGCGATCGAGGGTGAGTCGAAGGAACACTTCCTGTTCCACTACAACTTCCCGCCGTATTCGGTCGGCGAGGCCGGCCGCATGATGGGCCCGAAGCGCCGCGAGATCGGCCACGGGCGTCTCGCCAAGCGCGGCGTACAGGCCGTCATGCCGACCATGGAGCAGTTCCCGTACACCATCCGCTGCGTGTCCGAGATCACCGAGTCCAACGGCTCTTCGTCGATGGCCTCGGTGTGCGGCTCCTCGCTGGCGATGATGGATGCGGGTGTGCCGATCAAGGCGCCGGTGGCGGGCATCGCCATGGGGCTGATCAAGGAAGCCGACCGGTTCGCCGTGCTCAGCGACATCCTCGGCGACGAGGACCACCTGGGCGACATGGACTTCAAGGTCGCCGGCACCGCCGAGGGCGTCACCGCCCTGCAGATGGACATCAAGATCGACGGCATCACCGAGGAGATCATGAAGATCGCCCTGGCCCAGGCCAAGGAAGGGCGCCTGCATATCCTCGGCGAGATGGCCAAGGCGATCAGCGCGCCGCGCGCCGAGCTGTCCGAGTTCGCTCCGCGCCTGCTGACCATGAAGATCCACCCGGACAAGATCCGCGAGGTCATCGGCAAGGGCGGCTCGACCATCCAGGCGATCACCAAGGAGACCGGCACCCAGATCGACATCCAGGACGACGGCACCATCGTCATCGCGTCGGTCAACCGCGCCGCCGCCGAGGCCGCCAAGTCGCGCATCGAGCAGATCACCTCGGATGTCGAGCCGGGGCGGATCTACGAGGGCAAGGTCGCCAAGCTGATGGACTTCGGCGCCTTCGTGACCATCCTGCCGGGCAAGGACGGCCTGGTGCACGTGTCGCAGATCTCCAACGAGCGCGTCGAGAAGGTATCCGACAAGCTCAAGGAAGGCGACATCGTCAAGGTCAAGGTGCTGGAAGTCGACAAACAGGGCCGCATCCGCCTGTCGATGAAGGCCGTGCACGAGGAAGGGGCTGGCGCGTAAGCGTCGCGGCTTGCGCGGCTCAAGAAAAAGGCGGGCTTCGGCCCGCCTTTTTTCGTCGCGGTCGGGATATCCCGTCAGGCGCGGCGTCACAGCCCGAGCGCGAACAGCGCCAGGCACAGCAGCAGGCCCAGGCCCGGGACGATCACCGTCAGCGCGCCCATCGGTGCGTAGGCGGCAGCGTGCGTCTCGCGGCAGATCGCACGAATGGTGGTGACGACGTAGCCGTTGTGCGGCAGCGAGTCGAGCACGCCCGAGGAGATCGCCACCGCGCGGTGCAGCTGGTTGGGATCGACGCCCTGCGCCAGATAGATCGGGGCCAGGATCGGCAGTGCGATGGCCTGGCCGCCGGAGGCCGAGCCGGTCATCGCCGCGATCACGCTGACCGCGATGGCGGCAGTGGCCACGCCCGAGCCGGGCAGATGGGTGATCCAGTCCACCGCCAGCATGAAGGCCGGCGCGGCCTTGGCCACCGCGCCGAAGCCGACCACGGCAGCGGTGTTGCCGATGGCGATCAATGCGCCGGTGCTGCCCTCGCCGATGGCGTGTCCGACCATCCGGCGGTGGTTCCAGCAGGCCAGCACGGTGACGAGGCAGCCGGCCAGCAGCGCCAGGATCAGCGCCGAGGTCTGGAGGGCGTCGTGCAGGGTGAAGGACACCGCCAGCACGGCGATCGGCCCGAGCAGGGCGCGCCAGAACGCGGGCAGATCGTCACGCGCGGCTACCGGGTCGCCTTCGCGCGCCTGGAAGCGTTCGCCGCGCGCGGTCGCCCGGCGCAGCATCCAGCTCAGCCACCAGTAGCCGAAGGCCGCCATGAAGATCGCCACGATCAGGCTGGCCTCCCATGCCGCCCACGGCGAGCTGCCGAGGTAGGGAATCGGGATCCAGTTCTGGATTTCCGGCGAGCCGGCCGAGGTCATGGTGAAGGTGACCGAGCCGAACGCCAGCGTGGCCGGGATGAAGCGGCGCGGCAGATCGGCGGCGCGGAACAGCGCCAGCGCGGTCGGATACACCGAAAAGGCCACCACGAACAGGCTCACGCCGCCGTATGTGAGGATCGCACAGGCCAGCACCACCGCCAGCGCCGCGCGCCGGGGTCCGATGCGGCCGATCACCCAGCGCGCCACGCTGTCGGCGGCGCCGGTGTCCTCCATCATCTTCCCGAAGATCGAGCCGAACAGGAACATGAAGAACCATGCCGCCACGAAGCCGGTGAAGCCGGACATGTAGGTGCCGACCAGGTCGCCCTGCCCTTCGGCAGCGAGCGGCGGCAGCAGTGGCAGGCCACTGGTGAGCGCCACGATGAGGGCGCACAGCGGTGTGGCCACGAACAGGTTCATGCCGCGGATCGTCAGGACGATCAGCAGCGCGAGGGCGCCGACGAGCCCGATCAGGCTGAGCATGCAGGAACGACCTTTTGCGTTGCAGACGCCGGGAGTATCCGGGCCGTGTCACGCCCCCGGCACTGTACCAAGGTACAAGTGCCGCAGCGTGTGCCCGGGACTAGGCTGCGCAGCATCCGGCCATGCAGGCGTCATCCGGCGGCCGTATCACAACCAGACCAGAAGGGGAGAACATGAAGCGCAAGCATCTGAGCCTCGCAATCCACGGCGCACTGGGGCTCGCGCTCGGCCTGTCGGCCAACGCCTTCGCGCAGGAGCGCGATGCGGCCGAGCCCGGCGCCGACGCGACGAGGCTCGAGGCGATTTCGGTCACCGCCCGGCGTCGTGAGGAGACCATCCAGGACGTGCCGGTGGCGGTCACGGCGTTCACCCCGGCGGCTCTGGATCGCCTGAACATCCGCGACCTCGGCGATCTCGGAGCGCAGGTGCCGAACCTCACCATCTACGCCGCCCGCGGATCGAACAGCACGGTCACGGCCTACATCCGCGGCGTCGGCCAGTCCGATCCGCTGTGGGGTGTGGATCCGGGCGTGGGCATCTATCTCGACGATGTCTACATCGCTCGCCCGCAGGGCGCGTTGCTGGACATCTTCGACGTCGAGCGGATCGAGGTGCTGCGCGGTCCGCAGGGCACGCTGTACGGCAAGAACACCATCGGCGGCGCGATCAAGTACGTCACCCGTGGCCTGCCCGTCGATACCGAGGGCTTCGTCCAGGCCACCGTCGGCAATTACGGCCAGGCCGACCTCAAGGCAACCATCGGAGGCTCGCTGAGTGACGGTGCGCTGCGCGGCCGGATCGGCGTCGCCAGCCTGCACCGCGACGGATTCGGCAGGAACATCCGTACCGGCCAGGACGTCAGCGACAAGGAGATCCTGGTCGCCCGCGCCCAGCTGGGGGCCTACGTCACCGAGGATTTCAACATCCAGCTCTCCGTGGATTGGCTGGACGACCAGTCCGGCGCGCGCGGCGCCAGGATGCTGGCGCCGAACCCGCTGCAGCCGGTGTTCTTCCCGGGTTCGGGCCTGAGTCAGCCGCTGGAGAGCCGTTACGACGTGCGCAGCGGCATGCTCAACGTCAACGACACCGAGCTCAAGGGCGCCTCGGGCGTGGCCAACTGGCGCATCAACGACGACTGGACCGCCAAGTACGTCATCGCCAAGCGCGAGGGCGACACCGAGACCAACATCGACTTCGACACGCTGCCGGAGAAGATCGCCGACGTGAAGGCGTTCTATCGCGACCAGCAGGTCAGCAACGAAATCCAGCTCAACTACGACGCCGGCGGACGCAGCCGCGGCGTGATCGGCATCTATCACTTCGACGGTGAGGCCGGTGGCCGGGTGCTGAACAACTTCTTCAATCTCCTGTTCGGCGACACGCAGGGCACGATGTTCACCGAGAGTGTGGCGATCTACGGCGACTGGAGCTTCGACCTCAACGAACGCTGGAAGCTCGACCTCGGCGCGCGCTGGACGGACGAGACCAAGCACGCCGTCGTGCTCAACCGGGGCTATGCCAACGATTCCTTCACCACGCCGATCTCCACCGTGGCCGATTTCGACAAGCGGGTCGGTTTCACCAACTTCGCGCCGAAGATCGGCCTGGGCTACCAGGTCAGCGACGACATCCTCCTCTACAGCCTGGCGACGCGCGGCTTCAAGTCCGGCGGCTTCAACATCCGCGCCCAGTCGGTGGCCGTGCCGCGTTCGGCCGAGCCATTCGACGACGAGACCGTCGACAGCATCGAGTTCGGCGCCAAGATGGGCCTGCTCGACCAGACGCTGTTCCTGAACACGGCGTACTTCTACAACAAGTACAAGGACATCCAGCTCAGCATCTTCACGCAGATCCCGAACAGCGATCCGCCGGCCTTCTTCGGCGACTTCACCAATGCCGGCAAGGGGACGGTGCAGGGCGTCGAGGTCGAGTACCAGTGGCTCCCTTCGGCCGACTGGCTCGTTTCCGGCAACATCGCCTGGCTGGACGCCCAGTTCGACGAGTACTTCTTCAAGGGCGTGAACATCGCCAAGCAGCAGAAGTTCACCAATGCGCCCGAGTTCAGCGGTGCGCTGAACGTCGAGCGCCGGTTCCGTCTGGCCAACGGCGACGCGCTGTCGTTCCGCATCGGCTACAGCTACCAGAGCGAGGTGGTGGCCACGACCGAAGTGGTCCGCGATCCGGTGACGGGCGCCGTGACCCAGCCGATCACCCAGGCCGGATACGGCCTGCTCGGCGCCACGGTCATCTGGAAGGCCGGCCAGGCGTGGACGGTGACCTTGCAGGGTAGCAACCTCACCGACAAGGAGTACCTCACCACCGGTTACGTGATCCCGGCGCTCGGCGTGCGGACCGGTTTCTACGGCGCGCCGCGCCAGTATTCGCTGTCGGTCCGCTACGACTTCTGATTTCTCCCCGTTGCGCATGAGGAAACTTGCGGGCCGCAAAAGCGGCCCGTTTTTTTGCGCACGAGGCTCATTCGCACTCGCGCAGTCACGAATCAAAGCGCGCTATCCTCGCCGGACGCGCGGATGCGCAGACCGCTGGGGGAGGGCATGAGGCGGGCAATCGGGTCGATCGGGCGGCGAGGTGCGTGCGGTGCTCTCTGACACCGTCGTCATCGTCGCGGGCCTGCTCTGGCTCGGTCTGCTGTTCGGCACCGCCCTGTGGGGCGAGCGACGCGCGCGCCTGTTCGGCGATGGCTGGGCGGCGGTGTACGCGCTCTCCCTGGCGGTCTACTGCACCTCGTGGACCTTCTACGGCACGGTCACCCAGGCGGCGCGCTCGGGCTGGCCGATCCCGCCGACCTTCGTCGGCACCATCCTGCTGTACGCGTTCGGCTTCGGCCTGTTGCTCAGGCTGGTGCGGCTGGCCCGCGAGCACAACTCGACCTCACTGGCCGATCTGATCGCCACCCGCCTGGGCAAGGATTCGTGGCTGGCGGCGACGGTCACCTTCGTCGCCGTGCTCGGCATCGTCCCCTACATCGCCCTGCAGCTGAAGGCGGTGGCGATGAGCTACAGCCTGCTCACCCGCGCTGCCGACCTCAGCCCGCCGCCCTGGCAGGACGTGGCGCTGTACGTCGCGCTGGCGATGGCGCTGTTCGCCATGCTGTTCGGCACCCGCCGCGCCTCGGCCATCGAGCACAACCGCGGGCTGGTGCTGGCGATGGCCTTCGAGTCGCTGCTCAAGCTCGGCGCGATGCTGGCGCTGGGCGCTTTCGTGGTGTTCGGGCTCGATGTTCCCGCCGCGGCCTCGGCGCCACCACCACGCAGCGGCGCCGACGGTTTCGCCCCGCTGGTGCTGCTCGGCGCGCTGGCCATGTTCACCCTGCCACACCAGTTCCACGTCGGCGTGGTCGAGTGCCAGGACGAGCGCCACCTGCGCACCGCGCGCTGGCTGTTCCCGCTGTACATGCTGCTGATCGCGCTGCCGATCCTGCCGTTGGCCAACGCCGGTGACGCGCTGCTCGGCCCGCTGGGCGTGCCCTCCGACCTCTACGTGCTGGCGCTGCCGCTGTCCGAAGGCCGCGAGGACATGGCGCTGCTGGCCTTCCTCGGCGGCCTGAGCGCTGCCACCGGCATGGTGATCCTCGCCACGCTCGCCTTGAGCCTGATGATCGGCAATCACTGGCTGGCGCCGTTGCTGCTGCGCGGACGTTGGGCGCAGCGCCAGGGCCGAGACTTGCGCGGCGCGGTGCTGATGCAACGCCGCGTGGGCATCCTGGCGGTGGTGCTGCTGGCCTGGGCCTACAGCCGCGCCATCGTCGGCAGCGAGGCACTGGCCGACGTCGGCGCACTGTCGTTCTCCGCGCTGGGCACCTTGGCGCCGGCGGTGCTGTTCGCGGTGTGGCGGCCGCACACGCCGCCGCGTGCGGTGACTGCCGGCCTGATCGTCTCGGTGATTCTGTGGACCTGGCTGCTGCTGGTGCCGACCCTGGCCGAGGCGATGCCGCGCCCGCCGACGTGGCTGGTGGACGGCCCGTTCG
This sequence comes from Rehaibacterium sp., assembly GCA_041640375.1. Classification (GTDB taxonomy): domain Bacteria; phylum Pseudomonadota; class Gammaproteobacteria; order Xanthomonadales; family Xanthomonadaceae; genus Rehaibacterium. The sequence continues at coordinate 11,445 of JBEQAM010000021.1, forward strand.
GGTGGCATTGGCTCGCGCCCGATCAGATGTTCGGCCTGACCGGCTGGAGCCGGCTCGCGCGCGCCGTGGTCATCAGCCTGCTCGCCGGCAGCGCCGTCACGCTGCTGCTGGCCGCGCGCGGCAGCGTGCTGCGGCACATGCCGGGTGGCGGTCTGGACGTGGGCGTGTTGCGCGGCGTGGCGCTGCGCTTCCTGCCCGCCGAACGGGTCGAGGCGATGCTGGCTGGCGTACGTGGTGCCACCAGCGCGGCCGTCGAAGCGCGGGTCGAACGCGAGCTGGCCGCCGTGCTCGGCGCCGCCTCCGCGCGCCTGCTGCTCGACGCCGCTCACCGCGAGACCGGGCAGGATCTGGACACCGTCGCCACCATCGTCGGCGAGGCCTCACAGGCGCTGCGTTTCAACCAGCGCGTGCTCGAGGCCGCGCTCGAGAACATGTCACAGGGCATCAGCGTGGTCGACCGCGACTTGCGGCTGGTGGCGTGGAACCGCCGCTACGCCGAACTGTTCGGCTTCCCGTCCGAGCTGCTGCAGGTCGGGCGGCCGGTGGAGGATCTGGCCCGCCACGCGCTGAGCCACGGCATGGCATGCGGCGCCGACATCGAGGTCCAGGTGGCCCGGCGCATGGCGCACATGCGCGCCGGCACCCCGCACCTGTCCGAGCGGCAGTTCCCCGACGGCACCATCGTCGAGATCCGCGGCAACCCGATGCCGGGCGGCGGCTTCGTCGCCACCTTCACCGATGTCACCGCCTTCCGTCGCGCCGAAGCCGAACTCAAGCGCATCGCCGAGACGCTCGAACAGCGTGTCGCCGACCGCACCGCGCAGCTCGAAAATGCCAAGGCCGAGGCCGAGCGCGCCAACCAGGCGAAAACGCGCTTCCTCGCCGCCATCAGCCACGACCTCGCCCAGCCGCTCAACGCCGCCCGTCTATTCACGCACGCGTTGTCGCAGCAACTCGCCCACGGCGACGCGCACGAGGCGGTGGAGAACATCGACGGCGCGCTCGGTTCGGCCGAAAGCCTGCTGTCCGGCCTGCTCGACATCTCGCGCCTGGATGCCGGCGGCATGAGCGCCAAGGTGCAGGATTTCTGCGCCCACGACCTGCTCCAGCACCTGGCCGCCGAATTCCGCGTGCTGGCGGCGGAGAAGGGCATCGAACTGCACTGCGTGCCCTCGCGCGCCTGGCTGCGCAGCGACCCGCAGCTGCTGCGGCGCGTGCTGCAGAACTTCCTCGCCAACGCCGTGCGCTACACCGCGCGCGGGCGCATCCTGCTCGGCTGCCGCCGCGATGGCGACGCTCTGCGCATCGAAGTCTGGGATACCGGCCCCGGCATCGCCGAGGCCGACCGGCGTGCCATCTTCGAGGAGTTCCGCCGCCTCGACCGCGGCGGCCAAGGGCTTGGCCTGGGCCTGTCGATCGCCGAGCGCATCGCCGACCTGCTGGGCCACCCGCTCGACCTGCGTTCCTGGCCCGGCCGCGGCACCGTCTTCGGCATTCGTGTCCCGCGCGGCCTGCCGCGGATCGCCGCGCCATCGAAGGCCGCGCAGGCCGCATCGCGGGCGCCCGGCGGCCGCGTCCTGGTCGTCGACAACGACCCCGCCGTGCTCAAGGGCATGCAGGCGCTGCTGAGCGGCTGGCAGTGCGACGTCCTCGCCGCCCGCGACGGCGACCAGGCCCATGCCCTGTACACGACGCACGCGCCCGACCTGATCCTGCTCGACTACCACCTGGACGGTGGCCTCACCGGCCTGGCCCTCTACCGGCGCCTGACCGATGGCCGGCCCGCGCGCCCCTTCGTCGTCATCACCGCCGACCACAGCCAGCACGTCCGCGACGCCGTCGCCGCCGCCGGCGGCCACCTGCTGCACAAACCGCTCAAGCCGCTGGCGCTCAAGTCGGTGATGGCGCGGCTGCTGACGGCGAGGATGGGGCAGGATCCCGTCGATCCCGCGGCACTCCTGGCAGCCTACTCCCGTCGAGCGCCGCAATCATCATGAGGCCGGAGACTCTCTTTCCAGAATGCCCGCTTGGCAGTGTAGCGGGTCCGTACGGTCGGGTTATGGGTGTGCGATGAAAGGGGGGCTGCGGTCGAGCCGCCTGTGCGATATGCCCGTTCGGCTGCGCTGGCGTGGGTGACGCGCACAGGGTCGCATGCGGCGCGTGCTCAGTCGCCGGTGACGCTGCGGCTGGGATCGGCGAGTTCCAGCGAGCGCAGCAGCACGCCGGCCTGGGTGCGGTTGCGTACGCCAAGCTTCTCGAAGATGGCGCTCATGTGCGCCTTGACGGTGCGCTCCTGGATGCCGAGTTCGTCGGCGATCTGCTTGTTGAGCCGCCCTTCGGCGACGCGGCTGAGTACCTTGAACTGCTGCGGGGTGAGGGTGGCCAGCCGGGCAGACAGGTCGGCGTCCTCGCGGCTGCCGGGCAGGGCATCGACATCGGCGCGCAGCGCGGGCGGCAGCCATTCCTCGCAGTCGAGCACGGCGCGCAGGGCGGCCTGCAGCTCGTCCATGCCGGCGCGCTTGGGGATGAAGCCGGCGGCGCCGAACGCCAGCGCGCGGCGGATCG
>JBEQAM010000022.1:0-13861 GCA_041640375.1 Rehaibacterium sp.
CCTCCACCACATCATCGTGAAGGCGAACCTGTTCCTGATCGCGGCGATGGTGTGGCGGCTCACCGGCAGTTACGACCTGCGCCATATCGGCGGGCTGTGGAAGACCAGACCCTGGCTGGGCGTGCTGTTCCTGATCCCGGCGCTGTCGCTGGTCGGCATCCCGCCGCTGTCGGGCTTCTGGGCCAAGTTCATCGTCGTGCGCGAGGCGCTGGCGCAGGGTCAGGCCTGGTGGGCGGCGGCGGCCCTGCTGGTCGGCTTCCTCACCCTGTATTCGATGATGAAGATCTGGTTCGAGGCGTTCTGGAAGAAGCACCCACAGGCGGCGTGGACGCCGCCGACGGGCACCCGGCTCGGCCCGGCCTGGGCGGCGACGCTCGGCCTGGCCGCGCTGACGCTGGCGATCGGCCTGTATCCGGAGCCGCTGTACCGCTTCGCCGAACGTGCGGCGCTGATGATGGCGGGAGCGCCCTGATGAAGCTGCTGACCGTGTTTAGCCTGCTGTTGCGCTTCCTGCTGGAAGTGGCGAAATCCGGCCTGGCCACCGCGTGGCTGATCCTGCGCCCCGGCGTGCGGCCCACGCCCGGGCTGGTGCGGATGCGCTATGCGGGCCTGAGCGACACCGGGGTGGCGCTGCTCGGCTGCATGATCACGCTCACGCCGGGCACCACCGTCATCGACATCGACAACCAGCGCCGCGAACTGCTGATCCATCTGCTCGACGACAGCGACCCGGCCGCCGTGGTCGCCAACGTGCGGCGCAGCTTCGAAACGCCGCTGCGGCGGCTGTTCCCGGCCGGAGACCAGGCATGAACGCACTACTCGCCACTGTCGTCGTCACCGGTACCCTGCTGGCACTGGCGCTCGCCATGGCCCGGCTGCTGCGCGGCCCCAGCCAGGCCGACCGGGTGGTGGCACTGGACGTGGTGTTCTCGGCCAGCGTGGCGATGGCCGCCGCCGCCGCGCTGGCGACCGGCCGGGTGCTGTTCCTGGATGTCGCGGTCGGACTGGCGGTGGTCGGCTTCGTCGCCGCCATCGTCTGGGCGCGGCTGATCGACAAATCGCCGGAGGATCCGCGATGACCATGCTCGGCTTCGTGCTCGCCGGTGCCGGCGTGCTGCTGCTGGTGATCGCCGCGCTCGGCCTGTTCCTGCTGCCGGACGCGCTGTCGCGCCAGCACGCCGCCACCAAGTCCGGCACGCTGGCGCTCGGGCTGCTGCTGATCGGCGCCGCGCTGGCCGCGGGCGACCCGGCCTGGTGGATCCGGGTCGCGCTGATCCTGGCCTTCCTGCTGCTGACCCTGCCGGTGGCCTCGCACATGCTGGCGCGCGCCGCCGCGCGCCACGCCTACACCCGCGAACAGTTGCGCGACGCGCGCGATCCCGAGGCCGGCCGGTAAGGCGGCCAAACCAAGCGCGAGGGCGCGCGTGAAGTGCGCGCTGCCGCTCTTTTCCGGCGCCTCACTACAGCCCGCGCAGTTCGTAGCCCATGAAGGCGACGAAGGCGGCCAGCAGGACCAGCCCCTGCCGCCGGCCCAGGGTGAGGTCGCCGCGCGCCAGCGGGTAGATCGCCAGCGCGAAGGCGGTCATCAGCGGAATCTCGACCCACAGCATCGCGGACTCGATCGGCAACGGCCGCAACGCCGCCGAGGCGCCGAGGATCAGCAGCAGGTTGAACAGGCAGGAGCCGACCACGTTGCCGACCGCGATGTCGACATCGCCGCGCCAGGCGGCGACCAGCGAGGCTGCCAGCTCCGGCAGCGAGGTGCCGATGGCGACGATGGTCAGGCCGATCACCAGCTCGCCAATGCCCCACAGGCGCGCCAGGTCCACCGCCGAGTCGACCATCAGATGCGAGCCGCCGAGCAGCCCGGCGAAACCGAGCAGGATGCGCGCACTGTTGATCACGGCGCCGCCGCGGGCGGTGGCGCTGTGGCCGAGCTCCTCCTGCACCGCCTCGGGCTCACCCTGGGCCTGGGTGGCGATCAGCCCCATCAGCAGCACGAAGCCGGCCAGCAGCAGCAGGCCGTCGAAGCGACCCAGCCAGCCGTTCAGCGCGAGCAGCCACAGCAGCGCGCAGGACAGCAGCAGCAGCGGCATCTCCACCCGCAGCATCCGCATCTGCACGGTCAGCGGCGCCACCAGCGCGGCGCAACCGAGGATCAGGCCGACGTTGGCGATGTTGCTGCCGACGATGTTGCCGACCGCCAGATCCGTACGGCCGTCGAGTACCGCGGTCATGTTCACCGCCATCTCCGGCACCGAGGTGCCGAAGCCGACCAGGGTCAGGCCGACCACGAACGGGCTGATGCCGAACCGCAGCGCCATGCCGCCGGCGCCGCGCACGAAGGCGTCCGCGCCCAGCACCAGCAGCAGCAGGCCGCCGGCGAACACTCCGATCTCGATCAGCATGCAAGGCCCGTGTCCGGAAAACCGCGGCCGATTCTATCGGCTGCGGCGTGGTTACGGCGCGTGCCTCAGCGGCGGGTCGGGTCGAAGTGCTTGCGCAGGCCCTGCCAGCACCGCACGTAGTCGTGCTGGCGCTGTGGCGCGGCCAGCGCCTGCGCGGTCGGCCGGATCACGTGGCGACTCTCGAACATGAAAGCCATGGTATCGGTGATCACGTCCGGCTTGGCGAGGTCGGCATTGGAGGCCTTCTCGAAGGTGGCCGCGTCGGGACCATGGCCGGTCATGCAGTTGTGCAGCGAGCAGCCGCCGGGGACGAAGCCTTCGGCCTTGGCGTCGTAGACACCGTGCACCAGGCCCATGAACTCGCTGGCGACGTTGCGGTGGAACCATGGTGGCCGGAACGTGTGCTGCGCCACCAGCCAGCGCGGCGGGAAGATCACGAAATCCATGTTGCTGGTGCCCGGCGTGTCGCTGGGCGAGTGCAGCACCAGGAAGATGCTCGGATCGGGGTGGTCGTAGCTGATCGAGCCGATGGTGTTGAAGCGGCGCAGGTCGTACTTGCAGGGCGCGTAGTTGCCGTGCCAGGCGACCACGTCCAGCGGCGAGTGGCCGATGTCGGCCTGCCACAGCGCACCCTGGAACTTGGCGATCAGCGTGAACGCGCCCTCGCGATCCTCGAAGGCGGCGTGCGGAGTCTGGAAGTCGCGCGGATTGGCCAGGCCGTTGCTGCCGATCGGGCCGAGGTCAGGCAGCTTCAGCAGCGCGCCGAAGTTCTCGCAGACGTAGCCGCGCGCGGCGCCGTCCGGCAGCGACACCGTGAAACGCACGCCGCGCGGAATGATGGCGATCTCCTGCGGCTCGACCTCCAGCACCCCCAGCTCGGTGGCGATGTGCAGCCGGCCCTGCTGCGGCACGATCAACAGCTCGCCGTCGGCGTCGTAGAAGTAACGCCCGTGCATGTCGCGGTTGGCCGCGTACAGGTGGATGGCGATACCCGAGTGCGCCTGCGGGCTGCCGTTGCCGGCCATGGTGAACAGGCCGTCGAGGAAGTCGGTCGGCGCCTCCGGGATCGGCAGCGGGCTCCAGCGCAGCTGCTCGGGCGTCACCGGCCCGTGGCCGAAGTCGTTGTGGAAGCTGGCATGCGGCAGCGGCGCGAAGGACCCGTGCATCGCCGCCGGCCGGATCCGGTACAGCCAGCTGCGGCGGTTGGCATGGCGCGGCGCGGTGAAGGCGGTGCCGGAGATCTGCTCGGCATACAGGCCGTACGGGCACTTCTGCGGCGAGTTCTGCCCGACCGGCAGGGCGCCGGGCAGCGCCTCGGTGGCGAATTCGTTGGCGAAGCCCGGCTGGTAGCCGGTGGCGCGGAGGGTGGGTTCGGCCTGCGGCAGATTCTTCGGAGTCGCTGACATGACAAAGGCTCTCGCTCTAGAGCCCCTCTCCCGCCGGGAGAGGGGTTGGGGTGAGGGTACGGTCGCCGACGGCGTTCAGGATCGCCTCGAGTACCGCATCCGTATTCAAAAGCACATCGTTGTCCCAGAAGCGCAGCACACGAAGGCCCTTGGACTCCAGCAATCGCGTCCGCGCGGCATCCCCTCGATCGCCAGGCTGCGAACCATCCAGCTCGATCACCAAACCTGCATCACCGCAGAAAAAATCGACGATGTACGGCGGGATCGGGGGCTGGCGGCGGAATTTCAGGCCATTCAACTGCCCTGCGCACAACCGCTGCCACAGCTTGCACTCGGCATCCGTGGCATTGCCGCGCATGTGGCGCGCATGAGCACGAGTCCCGGTAGGTAGGTAGCGGAGGATTTCGAACGCCCACCATTTCACCGAACCCTCACCCCCGCCCCTCTCCTGGCGGGAGAGGGGCTGAAAGCGCAAGCCTCACAGCACGCCGCGGCGCATCTGGTCGCGCTCGATCGACTCGAACAGGGCCTGGAAATTGCCCTCGCCGAAGCCCTCGTTGCCCTTGCGCTGGATGATCTCGAAGAAGATCGGGCCGATGCAGTTCTGGGTGAAGATCTGCAGCAGCAGCTTCTTCTTCGTCTCCGGATCGGCATCGATCAGGATCCTGTTCCTGGCCAGCCTCGGCACGTCCTCGCCGTGCCCGGGGATGCGCTGGTCGATCACCTCGTAGTAGGTGTCCGGGGTGTCGAGGAAGGCGATGCCCTGCGCGCGCATCGCCTCCACGGTGGCGTAGATGTCGTCGGTGAAGCAGGCGATGTGCTGGATGCCCTCGCCCTTGTACTGATCCAGGTACTCGTTGATCTGCGATTTGGGATCGCTCGACTCGTTGAGCGGAATGCGCACGACGCCGTCCGGCGCGGTCATCGCCTTGGACACCAGGCCGGTCTTGGCGCCCTTGATGTCGAAGTAGCGGATCTCGCGGAAGTTGAACAGCCGCTCGTAGTAGTCGCTCCACTTCTGCATGTTGCCGAAGTAGAGGTTGTGGGTGAGGTGGTCGATGAAGGTCAGGCCGAACCCCTTCGGATCCTGCTCGGCGCCCGGGATCGGCGCGTAATCCGCGTCGTAGACCGAGCCCGCCTCGCCGAAGCGGTCGATCAGGTAGAGCATGCAGTCGCCGATGCCCTTGACCACCGGGGCGTCGACCGCGCGGGTGTCGGCCTTGTGCTCGACGGGCTCGCCGCCGTTCCCGGTCACCGCGTGATAGACCTCGTGCGCCGGCTTGTGGAAACGGATCGCGAAGCCGCAAGCGCAGGGGCCGTGCTGGGCGGCGAAGTCGGCGGCGAAGCTGTCCGGATCCTCGTTGACCAGGAAGTTCACCCCGCCCTGGCGGTAGACGGTGATCGGCCGCGACTTGTGCCTGAGCACCGCGGTGAAGCCCATGCGGCGGAACAGGTCGTGCAGGTCCACCGTGCCGGCCGGGGCAGCGAACTCGACGAACTCGAAGCCGTCGATGCCCATCGGATTCTCGAAGGTGGTCGGCTTCATGCCGAGATTCGGTTGCGCGCTCATGGGACTCTCCTGCGATGGCGGATGGCGGCTTGCGCCGACGGTGGCGACGTTATAGTTTCAGATGAAACCAATTGCAAGGCGCAGCGCACCATGCCGGACCATCAAGTGCTTGAACTGGAAAGGTTTCTGCCCTACCGGCTGTCGGTGCTGTCGAACCGCCTGAGCCAGGCCATCGCCCGCAACTACGAGAGCCGCTTCCAGCTCACCATCACCGAGTGGCGGGTGCTGGCGGTGCTCGGCCGCTACCCTGGCCTCTCCGCCAGCGAGGTCGCCGAGCGCACCGCCATGGACAAGGTGGCGGTGAGCCGCGCGGTCAACCGCCTGCTCGACGCCGGCCGCCTGCGCCGGGAAACCCACGAGGGCGACCGCCGCCGTTCGGTGCTGGCGCTGACCGAAGCCGGCTACGCGATCTTCGATGCGATCGTGCCGGTGGCGCTGGCCTACGAGCGCGCCCTGCTGTCCTCGCTCGATGCCGGGGAGCGCGCGGCACTCGATCGCCTGCTCGACAAGCTGGCCGGCAATGGCGAACACGCCGCAGGGGTGTTGCTGCAGGGCGGGGGCTGAGGGGCCGGTAACCAGCTGCAGAGCCTGGTCATCCCGGCGCCAACCGGGGCCGCACGGCTCGTGCCCTCTCCGGGCGCCGATCCAGCCACCCGACCAGACGCCAACGCCCACCGCCACCCGGCCGCTTGCCATCGTCACGCCACGACAGGCTAAAGTGCCAGCCCGCGTCCCCCGCCACGAGACCGAGCCGACATGAGCCCAGCCCTTCCCGGCGCCCTGCCGCGTCCCACGCCTCTCCAGCGCTGGCTGGTCCTGCTGTTCGTCAGCCTGGCCATGTTCGGCAACTACTACGTCTACGACGCGCTGGGCCCGGTGGTCGATCTGATGCGCGAGCAGCTCGGTTTCAGTTACCGGCAGATCGGCCTGCTGTCCTCGGCCTACAACTGGGCGGCGCTGCTGGTGCTGCTGGCCGGCGGCGTGATCATCGACCGCTTCGGCACCAAGAAGGCGATCACCGTGTTCGCGGTGATCTGTCTGCTCGGCGCGGCGCTGACCGCACTCACCCCGCACTTCGAGGTGATCCTGGCCGGCCGCTTCGTGCTCGGCCTGGGCGCCGAGCCGCTGATCGTCGCCGCCACCACCGTGCTGGCGAAGTGGTTCAAGGGCAAGGAGCTCAGCTTCGCCTTCGGCATGAACCTGTCGATCTCGCGCCTGGGCTCGGCCTCGGCCGACTGGTCGACCGGCTTTGCCAGCCCGCTCTACGCCAACTGGCAGGACCCGCTGTGGCTGGCCACCGCCGTGGCCGGCATCTCGGTGGCGGCGGCGATGCTGTACGGGATGCTGGAGCGCCGCGCCGAGGGCCGCATCGACCTCGGCCCCGGCGGCGAGGCCGACCGGCTCGACTTCAAGCGCCTGTTCGCCTTCGGCAAGAGCTTCTGGTTCATCGTCGCGCTGTGCGTGGTGTTCTACTCGACGGTGTTCCCGTTCCGCACCTTCGCCATCGACTACTTCCAGCAAGCGCACGGCCTGCAGCGCGAGGCCGCCGGCCTGCTCAGCAGCCTGCTGCCGATGGCGGCGATCGTCGCCACGCCGCTGTTCGGGCTGTGGGTGGATCGGGTCGGCCGCCGTTCGGTCTTCATGATGATCGGCGCGCTGGTGATGCTGCCGCTGTTCCTGACGGTGACCTACCTGCCGCCCGGCCCGGCGATCGGCATCGCGATCCCCTTCATCGGCGCCGGCGAGGTGCCGCTGACCCTGCTGGTGGTGATGCTGCTGCTCGGCGGCGTGTTCTCGCTGATCCCGGCAGTGATGTGGCCCTCGGTGGCCTACCTCGTCGACCAGCGCCGGCTCGGCTCGGCCTACGCGATGATGACCTTCTGTCAGCAGCTCGGCTGGGCGGCGGTGCCGCCGATCGTCGGCGCTCTCAACGATCTGGGCGGCGCCGGCCCCGAAAACCCGGCCGGCTATGCCGGCGGCATGTGGTTCTACAGCGCGCTGTGCGGGCTTGGCCTGCTGTTCGCCTTCCTGCTCTGGCGCCATGAAGGCGGCACGCGCGGGCACGGGCTGGACACCATCACCACCCGCCACCCGGCGGCCGGCTGAGGGAGACGGACACGATGCTCGGACGCCGACTGCTGTACTGGCTGCCCGTGATCCTGGTCCCCACCCTGACCGGCCTGAGCTTCAGTCTCTATCTCGGCCAGCGCGGCGACGGCGACTGGCAGAGCGGACCGCTGCTGGCCGGCATGCTGGTCTCGGTGCTCGCCTTCCTCGCCCTCGCCGGCTGGGAACTGCATCGCCTGCGGCGCCGCGAGCCGGCGCGGCCGGCGCCGCGGCTGCGACTGGTCGAGAGCCCGATCCTCTGGCTGCCGCCGCTGATCCTGCTGGCGTTGCTGATGGTGTTCCTGTTCCGCGTCTGAGCACCGGGTGGCGAGCGGCATGAAAAAGGGCGGCCGAGGCCGCCCTTTTCGTGTCGTCCGGCCCGAGCTCAGCCGGCCGGATAGCCGTAGGTGGCGCCGATGCCCAGCGGCAGGCCGAGCGCCCAGAAGCCGAGCAGGAACAGCGTCCAGGTGATCAGCAGGGTGATCGAGAACGGCAGCATCAGCGCCAGCAGGGTGCCGATGCCGCTGGCTTTCACGTAGCGCTGGCAGAACACCACGATCAGCGGGAAGTACGGCAACAGCGGGGTGATGATGTTGGTGCTGGAGTCGCCCACGCGATAGGCCGCCTGGGTGAGGTCGGGCGAGACGCCCAGCTCCATCAGCATCGGCACCATGATCGCGCCGATCAGCGCCCACTTGGCCGAGGCCGAGCCGATCATCAGGTTGACGAAGCCCGACAGCAGCACGATGCCGACCAGGGTGACCGACATCGGGAAGTTCATCTCGCGCAGCCAGCTGGCGCCCTTGATCGCCAGCAGCGCGCCGAGATTGGACTGGCCGAAGGCGTAGATGAACTGCGCGCAGAAGAAGGCCATGACGATGTAGTAGCCCATGCCGCTCATCGCCTTGCTCATGCCCTGGACGACGTCGCGGTGGGTCTTCACGGTACCGGCCAGGTAGCCGTAGACGATGCCGGGGATGACGAAGAAGATGAAGATCAGCGGCACGATCGACTGCATCACCGGCGCGCGCGCGTTGGTCAGCTCGCCGGTCTCGGCAAAGCGCCAGGGCGAGGTTTCCGGCACCAGGCTGAGCACGAACAGGCCGAAGGTCACCAGCATCGACACGCCGGCCCACATCAGGCCGCGCGACTCCTCCGGTCGCAGCGCCTCCATGGTCGGCATCTGGCTGGCGTCACCGTCCACCGCCGTCTTGCGCAGGCGCGGCTCGATCACCTTGTCGGTGAGCACCCAGCCCACCAGCACCACCAGGAAGGTCGAGGCGGTGGTGAAAAAGAAGTTGTTGAGCGGGTTGATGATGATCTCAGGGTCGGTCAGCCGCGCCGCCGCCTGGGTCAGGCCGGCCAGCAGCGGATCGAGGCTGGACGGTACGAACATGGTCGCCGAGAAGCCGCCCGAGACGCCGGCGAAGGCCGCCGCGATGCCCGCCAGCGGGTGTCGACCGGCGGCGTAGAAGATCACCGCGCCGAGCGGAATCACCAGCACGTAACCGGCATCCACCGCGACATGGCTGAGCACGCCGACGGCGATCAGCGCCGGGGTCAGCAGCATCTTCGGCGTCACCGCCAGGATCGCGCGCAGGCCGGCGCTGATGAAGCCGGTGTACTCGGCCACGCCCAGGCCCAGCATCGCCACCAGCACCACGCCCAGCGGCGGGAAGTTGACGAAGGTGGTCACCACCTGCGCCATGAAGCCGGTGAGCGCCGCCCCTTCGAGCATGTTGCGGACCTTGATCGGCTCGTGGGTGCGCGGGTCGATCTCGGCGAAGGACACGCCCGAGAGCAGCCACGACACTCCCCACACCACCACCATCAGCAGCAGGAACAAGATGGCCGGGTCGGGCAACTTGTTGCCGACGCGCTCGACCAGGTCGAGCGCCCGATAGATCCAGCCGCGCGGTGCCTCGGCGGCGGGGTTGGCTTGCGACATGCGGGTGTCTCCCCAGGACTGCGGAAAGCCCGCATCCTAGCAGGCCGCCGGCCGGGGCGTTGCCGCGGCGCGGCAAGGGCGATCGATACGGCCCGCCCGGCGCCTACGGACAGACGGACGTCAGCCCGGCGTGCCCAGTACCGTGCGCACGTCCAGCAGCTCGGGGAAGAAGGTCAGCTCCAGCGCCTGCTTGAGAAAGCCCACGCCCGAGGAGCCGCCCGAGCCGCGCCGGTAGCCGATCACCCGCTCGACCGTCTTCATGTGGCGGAAGCGCCAGAGCTGGAAGCTCTCCTCCACGTCGACCAGTTGCTCGCACAGTGCGTAGGCCGACCAGTGGGTGGCGGTGTCCTCGTAGATGCGCTTGAACACCGGGATCAACTCCGGATTGCGCACGTGCGGCCTCGACCAGTCGCGCTCCACGCAGGCCGCCGGCACCGCGTGGCCCCTGCGGTGCAGGTGGCGCAGGAACTCGTCGTACAGGCTGGGCGCGGCCAGCGTGGCCTCCAGCTCGGCGCGCGCGGCCGGGTCGTGGTCGAACACCTTCACCATCTCGGCGTTCTTGTTGCCGAGCATGAATTCCACCAGCCGGTACTGCAGCGACTGGAAGCCCGACGAGGCGCCCAGCGCGTCGCGGAACTCCAGGTACTCGCTGGGGGTGAGCGTCTCCAGCACCGACCACTGCTCGAACAGCTGCCGCTGCACCTGCTTGACCCGCGCCAGGATCTTCTGCACCGGCCCCAGCTCGTCGGCCTGCAGGTGGCGCAGCGCGGCGCGCAGCTCGTGAATGATCAGCTTCAGCCACAGCTCCGAGACCTGGTGCTGGACGATGAACAGCATCTCGTCGTGGTGCGGCGGACGGCTGACCGGCTGTTGCGCGCTCAGCAGCACGTCCAGCCGCAGGTAGCCGCCGTAGGTCATCTGCTCGCGCAGATCGGTGGTGATCTCGCGCTCGAGCGGGCGCTGGTTGCTGTCGTGGGTCATGGCCGCGGCACCGGAGGCGGAAAAGGAAATGGTATGCCATCGGCCGGGGGCGGGCCGGGCCGGCGTCACCCGGCTGTCATGCCGGCGTCGCCGAAAGCCGCTTAGAATCGTCGGGCGTTCTGTGACACAGGTCACACCGACCTCGCCCGCCGGCCCGCCGGCATCGCAACTGGGGAAAATCCGATGCTGTCCATCCCGTCGCGCCTCGGCGCGCTGTCCGTGCTGTTGCTGGCCCTCGGCGCCGTGCCCGCCGCCCAGGCCCAGATCGTCGTCACCTCGCCGGGCACGGTCTACCGACAGGATTTCGATTCGCTCGCCGCCAGCGGCACCGGTCACGCCTGGGAAGACAATGCCACCCTGCCCGGCTGGTACAGCACCCGCGTGACCTACAACGCCGGCACCGGCAGCTCCAACGCCGGCGCGCTCTACAGCTTCGGCACCGGCACCGACCGGGCGCTGGGCAGCGTCGCCTCCGGCAGCACCGGCACGCTCTACTACGGTGTGCGCCTGGCCAACGCCAGCGGCCGCACCCTCACCGCGCTGGACATCGCCTACACCGGCGAGCAGTGGCGCAACGGCGGCAACACCGCCCAGCACTGGCTGGCCTTCCAGTACCGCATCGCCCCGGCCGGCGAGATCACCGCCATCAACACGCCGGCGACCGGCTGGACCGCCGTGTCCGCACTCGACTTCACCGGCCCGGTCGCCACCGCCACCGCTGCCGCGCTCGACGGCAACGCTGCCGCCAACCGCGCCGCCGTCGCCGGCCGTCTGGACGTGCGCGTGCCCGACGGCCATGAGATCTGGCTGCGCTGGGTCGACATCGACAACGCCGGCGCCGACCACGGCCTGGCCATCGACGACCTGCGCATCGCCTTCGAGGACGCCGGCGCGCTGCCGGCGCTGAGCATCGCCGATGCCATGGTCGAGATCGGCGAGGACGGCGTGCCGTCGCCGCTGGTCTTCGCCGTGGAGCTCGATGCGGCGGCGGCACAGGACGTGCGCTTTGCCATCGCCACCAGCGACGGCACCGCCCAGGCCGGCGTGCACTACGTCGCCCGCAGCGAGGCCGAGGCGGTCATCCCGGCCGGTGAGCGGCGCTACGACTTCATCGTCGACGTGCTCGGCAACCCCGAGCCCAGCACCACCCGCACGCTGACGGTCACCGTGAGCGGGCTCGACGGCGCCGAAGGCCTCGACCTGGTCGCCACCGGCCGTATCGTCAACACCGCCGTGGTGCTGACCCCGATCGGCGCGATCCAGGGGCCGGGCACGGTATCGCCGAAGCTCGGCGACAACGTCGTCACCGAAGGCATCGTCACCGCCACCCGCCGCAACGGCTTCGTGATCCAGAGCGCGCCAGGCGAGGAGGACGACGACCCGCTCACCGCGGAAGGCATCTTCGTCTTCACCGGCAACGACAACGTGCCGGCGGTCGCCCAGGTCGGCCACCGTGTGCGCGTGGCCGGCCGCGTCAGCCAGTTCCTGCGCACTCCGCACGGCCTGCCGCTGACCCAGCTCGGCAGTCCGCTGAGCGTGACCCTGCGCGCCACCGGCCAGCCGCTGCCGGCGCCGGTCGTGCTCGACGAAACCGCGCTCTCGCCCGACACCGCGCCCGACCACCTGGCCCGCTACGAGACCATGCGGGTGAGCGTGCCGGCGCTGGAAGTGGTCGGCCCGAGCAATGCACAGGGCGTGTTCTTCGGCGTGCTGCCGGGCACGCCGCGCCCGTTCCGCGAAGAGGGCATGGGTGTGCTCGATGTGACCCCGCTGCCGCCCGGCGTGACCCCGCCGTGGTTCGACACCAACCCCGAGCGGCTGCGCGTGGAAAGCGCCACCCAGACCGGCGCGACGCCGATCCACGTCGACGTGGGTACGGTCATCACCGGCCTGACCGGCGTGCTGTACTACGACTCGGGCGACTACACCCTGCTGCCCGACCCCGGCCTCGAGCTCGGCTTCGCCGGCGGCGCCGTGCCGCACCCGGTCGCGCCGCGCCCCGAGGGCGCGATCAGCATCGGCGGCTTCAACATCGAGAACCTCGATCTCGCCGAGGACAGCCCGGCCAACAGCTTGCGCCTGCGCAAGCTGGCGCTGGCGATCTGCCAGTACCTGCGCACGCCGGACGTGCTCGGCCTGGTCGAGATCCGCGACCTCGCCACCGCCCAACGCCTGGCGCAGTCGCTCAATGACGACGAATTCGGCCATTGCCCCGAATCGCCGGCCTACGAGGCTTATCTGATCCCGGCCGCCACCGGCACACAGAACCTGGGGTTCCTGGTGCGCACCGCCCCGGTCGCCAGCGGCCTGCCGCGGGTCGAGGCGCTGGCGGTGGTGCAGGAGGGCGCCGCCGAGCGCCTGGTCGCCCCCGACGGCAGCGCCACCGCCGTGCTCAACGACCGCCCGCCGCTGCGGCTGATGGCGGCGTTCAACGCCGACAACGGGGCGCGCTTCGAGCTGACCGTGATCGCCAACCACCTGCTGTCGCTGATCGACATCAACAGCCTGGCCAGCCGCAACGACAGCTGGGTCACCGAGGGCAACCGCCGCCGCAACAAGCGCCTGCAGCAGGCGCTGTGGCTGGCCGGCCTGATCGAGCAGCGCCAGAGCGCCGACCCGCAGGAGAAGATCCTGCTGCTCGGCGACTTCAACGCCTTCGAGTTCAACGACGGTTATGTCGACGTGATGGGCATCGTCACCGGCCAGCCGGCCCCGCCCGACCGCGTGCTGCTGCACGCCGACAGCCCGCTCAGGCGCCCGCTGCTCAACCTCACCACCACCACGCCCGCCGAGCAGCGCTATTCCTTCGTGTTCGCCGGCAACGCGCAGACGCTCGACCACGTGCTGGTCAACCAGCCGCTGCAGGACGAGGTGGAAATCTGGCTGGAGCACCCGCGCATCAACGCCGACTTCGGCGCCGACCATGCCGGCGACGGCACCCTGCCGACCCGCACCTCCGACCACGACCCGGTGGTGGCCTACCTGCTGCCGCCGGCCTTCCTCAGCGCCGACCTGAAGATGACGCTGAGCGGTCCGACGACGCCGGTGCGTGTCGGTCAGATCGCCGAGTTCGTCGCCCGCGTCAGCCACGCCGGCCCGCAGCCGGCGCTGCGACCGACGGTCGAGTTCGTGCTCGACAGCGCCGCCAACGACCCGGTCGTCGACGCGCCGGCGGGCTGGGACTGCGAGGCCCCGGTCACGGCCGGCACCGACCTGCGCATCGTCTGCCGTAACGGCACCCGCCTGGAGGCCGGCGAGGCCGCCGTGTTCACCCTGCGCAGCGGCGTGCGCCGCGACGCGCCGCGCGCATTCCTCGGCGTCCACGCCGAGGCGGCCAGCGCCAGCACCGATCCGGCGCCGCAGAACAACCGCGCCGGCACCGGCGTGCGCATCGTCGGTCTGCCGGGCTTCCCGCCCCGCTGAAGGCGTGGAGGGGGATGGC
>JBEQAM010000023.1:0-13743 GCA_041640375.1 Rehaibacterium sp.
GCCAGCACCAGTTCGACGATGTAGCGCTCCAGCGCCGGCGCCAGATGCAGGTCGAGCACGACCTGGCGCGCGGCGACGATCTCGGCCTGGCGCAGGCGCGGCGCTGCGGCCGGCGCACGCTGCAGCTCGGCGCGTGCGCGCTCCCGCGCCAGGCGCAGGATCTCGGCCTCGGCCTCGGCCTGCGGGTAGCCGATCCGCACATGCATCAGGAAGCGGTCGAGCTGCGCCTCGGGCAGCGGATAGGTGCCTTCCTGCTCGATCGGGTTCTGCGTCGCCATCACCAAGAACAGCGCCGGCAACGGGTAGGTGACGCGGCCGACGGTGATCTGCCGCTCACCCATCGCCTCCAGCAGCGCCGACTGCACCTTGGCTGGGGCGCGGTTGATCTCGTCGGCCAGCAGCAGGTTGTGGAACAGCGGGCCGGGCTGGAATTCGAAGCGGCCGTCCTGCGGGCGCCAGATCTCGGTGCCGGTCAGGTCCGCCGGCAGCAGGTCCGGGGTGAACTGGACGCGATGGAAGTCGGCCTCGATGCGCGCCGCCAGCTCCTTCACCGCCGTGGTCTTGGCCAGGCCGGGCGCGCCTTCGACCAGCAGGTGGCCGTCGGCCAGCAGGGCGATCAGCAGGCGATCGATCAATTCGGCCTGGCCGACGATGCAGCCGGCCAGGCCAGCGCGCAGCGCGCGGAAGGCCGCGTGCAGCGCGGCGCTGTCAGGGGTGGGCATGTCCATGCGGCGAGTGTGTCGGGTACCGGTGAAGAATGACCAGCGGCGGGGACGCGGGTTCACACGGCGGACGCCGCCCGGCCTCCAAATCGTCAGACTCTGCGCTGACCGGCCCCGTGGCAAGTGACGAAAGCGGCCCCGACCGAAGGCAGGGCGGTGCGGTGGCCGGCTCGGCAGCCCAGCCCGGAAAGACGGAGGGCCGCGCAAGGCGGCCCGCCGCAGGCTACCTGCCCCGCCGCGATCAGGGACGCGGGGCGACGTTGAGGATGCGCGGGGTGACGAAGATCAGCAGCTCGGCCTTCTGGTTGCTGCGGCCCTTGCGCTTGAACAGGTTGCCGAGCATGGGCACATCGCCCAGGAACGGCACCTTGCTCACGTCCTCGCGCGACTTGAACTCGTACACGCCGCCGATCACCACCGTCTGGCCGCTCTCGACCAGCACCGCGGTGTTGACCTCGCGGGTGTTGATCTGCGGCACGTCGCCGATCGAGGTCGACACGAAGCTGGCGATCTCGTCCTTCTTCACGCCCATGTCGAGGAAGACACGGCCATCCTGGGTGATGGTCGGGGTGACCTTCAGCTCCAGCAGCACTTCCTTGAACTGGACGTTCGGGATCGGGATGTTGTTGCCGCCCTGCTGCGGCGAGATGGTGACGTAGCCGACCTCGTCGCCCTGGCGGATCACCGCCTCGCGCTGGTTGCTGGTGATGATGCGCGGGTTGGAAATCACCTCGCCGCGGCCCTCGGTCTGCAGCGCGGCCAGTTCCAGGTCGAGCAGATAACCGGCGTTGAGGATCGAGAAAGCCAGTGCGCCGGCCTGGTTCTGCAGCGGCAGGTTGACGTTCAGGCCGCGGGTGATGGTGGGGGTGGTCAGGATCGGCGGCGGCGCGTTCGGGTTGGTCTGGCGCTCGATTTCCCACTGCCGCAGGCGGTTGGCGTTCTCGATCGCGGTGTTGACATCGGAGTTGCGATTGGCGGTGTTCGTCTCGAGATTGCCGCTGAAGTAGGCGTTGTCCTTGTTGCCGCTGATGCCGAAGCGCGCGCCCAGATCACGGGCGAAGTCATCGGTGGCGACGACGATGCGCGCCTCGATCAGCACCTGGTCGACCGGGCGGTCGAGCAGGGCCACGAGCTGCTTGACCTCCTCGACCTTCTTGGGAATGTCGATGACCAGCAGGGTATTGGTGCGGCGGTCGAAGCTGACGCTGCCACGCGGCGAGAGGAAGCCGCGTGACACGACGCCGGCCGCGCCGCCGGCCGCGCCGCCCTGGGCGCTCTTGCTCTCGTCGGTGAGCAGGCTGGCGATGTCCTCGGCGCTGCCGTAGTTCACCGGGATGTACTCGGTGATCATCTCGCTGCGCTGCTCGATGGCGATGCGGGCGTCTTCCTTGGCTTGCTCGTAGGCGGCCAGCTCGGCCTGCGGCGCCACCCAGATGACGTTGCCCTCCTGGCGCTTGTCCAGCGACTTGGCGCGCAGGACGATGTCCAGCGCCTGGTCCCAGGGCACGTTGACCAGCCGCAGGGTGACGTTGCCCTGCACCGAGTCGGCGGCCACGACGTTGAGGTTGGACTCCTCGGCGACCAGCTGCAGCACAGTGCGCACCGGGATGTCCTGGAAGTTGAAGGTCACCGGCCGACCGGTGTAGCGCTTGGCCGGCAGCGCGCCGATGGTGCCGGCCGTCGCCTGCGCCTCGCGCACCGGCACGACCTCGACCACGTACTCGTTGCCGGTCTGGTAGGCCAGGGTCTCGAAGGCGCCGCTGGCGTTGATGGTCAGACGGGTGCCGCCGGCGTTGCTGCGCGCGTCGATGGTCTGCACCGGGGTGGCGAAATCGACCACGTCCAGGCGCTTGCGCAGGTTCTCCGGAATGTGCGCGTTGATCACGTCCACCACCACGCGGCCGCCCTCGCTGCGCATGTCGGTCGCGGCGCCCTCGCCATCGAAGCTGAGCACGATGCGGCCGGCGCCGTCCTCACTGCGGCGGAAGTCGATGTTGGCCAGATTGACCGCGGGCGGCGGGCGCTTGGCCGGGTCGACCGGGTTGGCCACGCTGGCGGCACCGACGGTGCCGGCGCCGCCGGCGACCGAGACGATCAGGTTGTTGCCCTCGACGCGGGTCTCGTAGGCGGCGGCGCGGAACAGGTCGATCACCACCCGGGTGCGGCCGCCGGCTTCGACGGCGGACACCGCGCTGGTGGCGCCACTGCCGACCGTGATGCGGCGCTGGCTGAGCGCGTTGCCGGTATCGGGCAGGTCGATCGCGATGCGCGGCGGGTCGTCGGTGGTGAAGGCTTGCACCTGCGTCATCGGCCGCGCCAGCTGCAGGACGATGTCGACCTGGCCACCGGCGCCGGCCTGATAGCGGATGTCCTGCAGGGTGTTCTGCTGGGCCCAGGCCGGTGTGGCCAGTGCGCAAAGCCACAGGCCGAGGCCGGCCAGGCGGGCATAGCGGCCGTGCCGCGCCTGCTGGCGATTGATGTTCGTCGCGGTCATCGTGCTATCCCCCAATCACTGTTCGTCCAGGGCGATGGAGGCCCGGCGTTCCTGCCAGCCACCTGCGCCGTCGGGCACCAATTCGACGAGTTCGATGCGGTCGTCGTGCACGGCAGTGATGCGGCCGTCGTTCTGCCCCAGATAGTTCCCGGGCCGGACGCGGTGCACGACCCGGTCCGGCGCCAGCACCAGCGCCCACAACTGCCCGCCGCTGCCGAGTGTCCCGACCATGTCCAGACTGTCGAGCGGGAAGGCCTCGAGCGTTTCCTTGCGGCGGTCCGGGTCCGGACGCGGTCCCGTGCCGGCGCCGGTGGCGCGATCGCCGACCGGCGGGCTGAACGGATCGCGCAGCGCCTGCGCGGCGTATTCGAAGGTTTCGAACTGCTGCATCACCGGCAGCGGATCCAGCGGCGGCGGCGGGCGGTTCTTGACCTCGGCCACCCACGCCTCCAGGTCGGACGTGCCGCGGCCGCAGCCCGCCAGCAGCAGGGCGCACAGCCCGAGAAGCACGGCGCGGGACAGATTCATCCGGATCGTGTTCGCCGTCATGGTCACGGACTCCCTGCGGCGCTGCCGGCTGCCTCGTCGTCGTCGAGGTAGCGGTAAGTCTTGACGGTGCCTTCCAGCACCAGCGGGCCGCTGGAAGTGACGCCGCGGCCTTCGCGCGGCCGCAGCGAGATGTCGTGCATGGTCATGATGACCACGCGCGGCAGCGAGGCCACCCCGCTCACGAAGGCGCCGAACTGGTGGTAGGTGCCGATCATGCGCAGCGCGATCGGTTTTTCGGCGTAGAACTCCTTCGGCACCTCGGCCAGCGGCTGGAACAGCTCGTTGCTGATGCCGCTGGCCAGCGCGGTCTGGGAGATGTCGACGATCAGGTCGGGCATCTCGGTCTTGCTCGGCAGCTGGCGCAGCATCTGCAGCAGCATGGTCTCCATCTGCGCCAGCTGCTGCTTGAGCGGTTCGAGGTTGGACGCGCGGCCCTGCTTGGTTTCGAACTCGGCGCGCAGGTTCTGCTCCTGCCGCTCCAGTGACTCCAGCTGGGTGCGCTGGTCGGAGACGAACAGGTACCAGGTCAGCCCGATGATGACGAAGGCGACGATGCCGCAGAAGGCCAGCTTCAGGCCGATCGGCCAGGCGCCGGCGTTGTTGAAGTCGAGATTGCGCAGGTCGACCTTCTTGCTCATTGCGCACCTCCGGCAGTCGTGGCCGCCGCCTCGCCCTCGGCCGGCTTGGGCGTGGTCATGGTCACCCGCAGGGTGAAGACGTAGGGCAAGCTCCTGTCGCCGTCGCGCGCCTCGATGATCGACAGATCCGGGTTGGTCATCCAGCCCGAGGCCTCGATGTTGCGCATGTACGAGCTGACCCTCGCGTTCGACTGCACGCGGCCATCGATGGTGAGCAGGTTGCCGGTCTGCTTGATCGAGGTCAGTTGCACGCCCTCGGGAATGGTCCGCACCAGCTCGTCGAACAGATGCACCATCTGCGAGCGGTTGGCCTGCAGCTGTTCGATGACCTCCTTGCGCGCCAGCAGGCGGGCGCGTTTGCGGTCGAGCTCCTCGATCTCCCTGATCTGCTGGTCGACCACGCGGATCTGCTGCTGCAGATAGGCGTTGCGCGCGTTTTGGCCGTCGATCTGGCCGCTGTAGTAGGCGACGATGAACCAGGACAGCACCAGCGCGCCGACCGCGGCCGCGCCGAGCATGGCGTAGAACTCTTTCTGGCGCTGCTTGCGACGCTCGGCACGCCAGGGCAGGAGATTGATTCTGGCCATCAGTCGAAGCTCCTCAACGCGAGGCCGCAAGCGATCATCAGCGCCGGAGCGTCCTGCGCCAGCGCATGCGCCTGGACGCGCGGCCCGAGCGACATGCTGGCGAGCGGGTTGGCGATGGTGGCCGGCACGCCGAGCTGTTCCTCGACCATCTCGGCGATGCCGGGAATCGAGGCGCAGCCGCCGGCGAGCACGATCTGGTCGACGCGGTTGAACTCGCTGCCGGCGTAGAAGAACTGCAGCAGGCGGCTGACCTGCTGGACCATGGCCTCCTTGAACGGCTCCAGCACCTCGATCTCGTAGCTCTCGGGCAGGCCGCCCTGGCGCTTGGCCAGGCCGGCCTCCTCGTAGGAGAGGCCGTAGCGCCGCATCACCTCGTCGGTGAGCTGCTTGCCGCCGAAGACCTGTTCGCGGGTGTAGATGCTGCGCTGGGCACGCAGCACGTTCAGGGTGGTCATGGTGGCGCCGACGTCGACCAGCGCCACGATGGCGTCCCTGGGCACGGCCAGCTGGTCGGCGATCAGCGAGAAGGCGTTCTCCATCGCGAACGCCTCGACATCCATCACCCGGGCGGTCAGGCCACCGAGCTCCAGCGCGGACTGGCGAACCTCGACGTTCTCGGAACGGGAGGCGGCCAGCAGGACGTTGACCATGTCGGGATTGCCCTGCACCGGCCCGAGCACCTCGAAGTCGAGGCTGACTTCCTCGATCGGGTAGGGGATGTACTGGGCAGCTTCGAGCTGGATCTGGTCTTCCAGCTCGTCTTCGTCGAGGTTGCCCTGCATCGGGATCACCTTGGTGATCACCGCCGAGCCGGCGACCGCCGCGGCGGCATGCTTCAGGCGGGTGCCCGAGCGCGCCACGGCACGCTTGATGGCCTCGCCGACCGCCTCGACCTCGACGATGTTCTTCTCGACCACGGCATTGGGCGGCAGGGGCTCGACTGCGTAGTGCTCGACGCGGTAGCGCCCGCCCGACTGGCTGAGTTGCAGCAGCTTGACCGCCGTCGAACTGATGTCGATTCCGACCAGGGGCGGCGCTTTCGATCCGAACAGTCCCACGGTTTCTCCCCTTCCCACGGGCGCTTACGCGCAATTACTGCGTAATCACATTAAATAACGGCCATGGCCGGTATGGCAACCGTTGCGATGCATGCCCCCTGTCGACGGATCTCCCCTCGCGCGCCGGGCTCACAGCGGAGCTTACGCAATCCATCATGACACCCGGCCTTCGATATTCGGCCGGGCCATGGCCGTTCTATACTCTTCGCACCCTGTTCTGTAAACCGCCGGACCCCCACGGATGACCCGAACCAGACGCCTGCTGCGGTGGGCCCTCGTCCTGCTGCTGTTGCTGGCTGTCCTTGGGCTCGCGGCGGTCGGCACGGCCTACTACCTGATCGCCCCGCGTCTGCCCGACGTGCAGACCTTGCGCGACGTCGAGCTGCAGGTGCCGCTGTCGGTCTACACCCGCGACGGCCGGCTGATCGCCCAGTTCGGCGAAACCCGCCGCTACCCGGTTCGCATCGAGGAGGTGCCCGAGCGGGTCAAGCAGGCCGTGCTGGCGATCGAGGACGCCCGCTTCTACGAGCACCCGGGCATCGACTGGCGCGGCATCGCCCGCGCCATCTGGCTGCTGGCGACCACCGACGACCGCCGGGTGCCGGGCGGCAGCACCATCACCCAGCAGGTGGCCCGGCAGTTCTTCCTCAGCTCGGAGTACTCCTACACCCGCAAGCTGACCGAGATCTTCCTGGCGCTGAAGATGG
Source organism: Rehaibacterium sp. (assembly GCA_041640375.1). GTDB lineage: Bacteria > Pseudomonadota > Gammaproteobacteria > Xanthomonadales > Xanthomonadaceae > Rehaibacterium. The sequence goes on from JBEQAM010000023.1 coordinate 6,756, forward strand.
AGCGTGAGCTGAGCAAGGACGAGATCCTCGGGCTGTACCTGAACAAGAGTTTCTTCGGCAACCGCGCCTACGGCATCGCCGCCGCGGCCGAGTTCTACTACGGCAAGAAGCTCGACGAGCTGAGCATCGCCGAGGCCGCCACCCTGGCGGCGATCCCCAAGTTCCCCTCCAGCGGCAACCCGATCGTCAACCCGCAGCGCGCGCTGATCCGGCGCAACTACGTGATCGAACGGATGCACGAGGTCGGCTACATCTCGGCCGAGGAAATGCACGCAGCCCGCGCCGAGCCGATCGGCGCCGAGCCGCACGAACCGCCGATCGAAGTCGAGGCGCCCTACGTCGCCGAGATGGTCCGCCAGTGGATGGTCGAGCGCTACGGTGCCGATGCCCTCACCCACGGCTACCGCGCCTACACCACCCTCGAAGGGCACGAGCAGGAAGCCGCCAACCGGGGCGTGCGCACCGCCCTGCTCGACTACGACCGCCGCCACGGCTGGCGTGGCGCCGAGGCCCACTGGGAGATCGCCGACGACGCCGACCCGGCCACCCTGGAGCGGCGAGTGCGCAGCGTACCGACCATCGCCGGGCTGCTGCCGGCGCTGGTACTGTCCGCGGACAGCGGCGCGGCCCGCCTGCTGCTCGGCAACGGCGAGACGGTGGAGCTGCCGCTGGAGCGGATGCGTTGGGCGCGCCCCTACATCGACGCCAACCGTCGCGGGCCGGCTCCGACCCGCGCCAGCGACGTCCTGACCCGCGGCGACCTGGTGCGCCTGCAGCCCGACATCGAGAACGGCGGCTACCGGCTGGCGCAGATCCCCAAGGCCCAGGCCGCCTTCGTCGCGCTCGACCCGGAGGACGGCGCGGTACGCGCCCTGGTCGGCGGCTTCAGCTTCGCGCTCAACAAGTTCAACCGCGCCACCCAGTCCCAGCGTCAGCCCGGCTCCAGCTTCAAGCCCTTCGTCTACGCGGCGGCGTTCGAGCGCGGCTTCACGCCGGCCTCGATCGTGCTGGACGCCCCGGTGATCTTCCGCGACCGCGCCGGCAACACCTGGACGCCGCAGAACGACAACCAGACCTTCGCCGGCCCGATGCGCCTGCGCGAGGCCATGGTCACCTCGCGCAATCTGGTCTCGGTGCGCCTGCTCGACGCCATCGGGGTGGGCTATGCGCACCGCTACATCCAGGGCTTCGGCTTCGCGCCGCAGAGCCTGCCGGAGAACCTGTCGATGTCGCTGGGCACCAGCTCGATTCCGCCGATCGCGCTGGCGCGCGGCTATGCGGTGTTCCACAACGGCGGCTTTCTGGTCGAACCCTATTTCATCGACCGGGTCGAGAACCGCGAGGGCGTGACCATCGCCCGCGAATACCCGGTACGCGCCTGCCGCCAGTGCCCCGAGCGGCTGCGGGTCGAGGCCCGCGGGGGCGGCGCCGACGGCTTCGACCTCGGTCCGGCGGTGACGCCGACCGCTGTCCCGGCCCCCCTCGGACCCGGCGAACCGGCCGGCCCGCCGGAATACCTGCTGGCCCCGCGCGCCATCGACGAGCGTACCGCCTACCTGGTGCAGTCGCTGCTGCGCGACGTGGTCCGTCGCGGTACCGGCCGCAACGCCCTCGCCCTCGGCCGCAACGACCTCGGCGGCAAGACCGGCTCGACCAACGAGCACCGCGACGCCTGGTTTGCCGGTTTCGGCGGCCCGCTGGTGGCAGCCGCCTGGGTCGGCATGGACGATTTCACCACCCTGGGCAACGGCGAGTTCGGCGCCCGAGCCGCGCTGCCGATCTGGATGGAGTTCATGCGTGTCGCGCTCGCCGACGAGCCCGAAAACGACTTCGCCCTGCCCAACGGCATCGTCACCGCCTGGATCGACCCCGAAACCGGCTGGCTGGCCCAGCCCGGCACGCCCGGCGCGCTCGCCGAATTCTTCAAGCTCGAGGACATCGCGCGGCTGGAGCAGCGCACTACGGCGCGCGAGACGCGTACCAGCGAGGACGAGGCGTTCGACATCTTCTGAACGGCGGGCCGGGGATCGGCGGCGGGGGTTTCCGGTTTCGCGCCGGAGACCGTACATTGAAGGGGCCGAGCCTGCCCGGCGCTTCCACGAGGGCCGCGACATGCGACATGCCCAGCGCCACGCCCAGACCCGAACCCGCGAACGCCGCCAGCGCCTGGCCATCGAGGCCGCGCGACTGATGCTCGAAGGCGGCATCCGCGACTTCCATCGCGCCAAGCTCAAGGCCGCGCAACGGCTGGGCATCCACGACGACGAATCGCTTCCGCGCAACCGCGAGATCGAGCAGGCGCTGCGCGAGCACCAGCGGCTGTTCTTCGGCGAGGCCCAGGCCGCGCTGCTGCACCGCCGGCGCCAAGCCGCGCTGCGGGCGATGGTCTTCTTCGAGCGCTTCCAGCCGCGCCTGGTCGGGCCGGTGCTGCAGGGCACCGCAGACCGGTATTCGGCAGTCTGCCTGCATCTGTATACCGACGACGCCGAGGCCGTGCCGCGCTTTCTGCTCGAACACCGGATTCCCGTCGAAACGCAGACCCGCCGACTGCGGCTGGATCGCGAGCGCAGTGCCGAATTCCCGGTGTACGTGTTCAGCGCCGAAGACACGCCCTTCGACCTGACCGTGCTGCCGCTGGACGCGCTCCGGCAGGCTCCGCTCGACCGGATCGACGATCGGCCGATGCGCCGCGCCGGCACCGAGGCGGTGCGGCAGCTGCTGGTGGACGACGAAATCGCCGGTTTCCAGGCCGACGGCTAGACCGTCGCGGGCGCGTCCGCAGCCGGGAATCCGAACACGTTGAGCTCGATGGCCACGAAGGCCACCAACCACAGCGCCGCATCCCAAGCGTCCAGCCACTCGCCCTGCCACAGCCAGGCCAGCGCGAAAAGCGCCAGCAGCGCATACAGGCAGATCGTCACGGCGCGGCGGGCCAAATGGAAGCGGCGGTGTTCCGCCCCCACCCGCAGTTCGGACTCCAGTGCCGCCACCACCCCCAGCCAGACGCAGGCATTGGCGAAGTCCAGCCACTGGCCGTCGAGCCCGTAGCTGACGCAAGCCCAAGCCACCGCCGCCGCCGCGACCAGGCGCAGGCCGTGGGCGAGGCGGCGCTGACCGGTGCGCATCGTCCAGCCGCCGGTTTCCCATTCGAACAGCAGCAGCAGCGATACCCAGGCCGCGGTATCGACCGTCTCGGCCAGGGTACCGTGCAACGAATAGAGCAGGACGTTCGCCGCCAGCAGTGCGTACACGCACCACTTGAAACCGGCGAAAGCACGCTGCGCCCACGCCGGCGGCAGCGACATCCCCGCGCCCATTGTCGCGGCCGATCAGCCGCGCTGCGCCATCGGCACGTAGTCGCGGCTGGTCGCGCCGGTGTAGATCTGGCGCGGACGGCCGATCTTGGCTTCCGGATCGACCTGCTGCTCCAGCCAGTGCGACACCCAGCCGGCGGTGCGGGCCAGGGCAAACATCACGGTGAACATCTCGGTTGGGATGCCCAGCGCCTTGTAGATGATGCCGCTGTAGAAATCGACGTTCGGGTAGAGCTTGCGCTGGACGAAGTACTCGTCCTTGAGCGCCGCCTCTTCCAGGCGCATCGCGACCTCCAGCAGTGGATCGTCCACGCCCAGTTCGCTGAGCACCTTGTGGCACATCTCGCGGATGATCCTGGCGCGCGGGTCGAAGTTCTTGTAGACGCGGTGGCCGAAGCCCATCAGGCGGAAGCCGGAGTTCTTGTCCTTGGCCTTCTCGACCGCCTTGCCGACCTGGTCGGGCGTGCCGATCTCCTCCAGCATCTTGAGCACCGCCTCGTTGGCGCCGCCGTGCGCCGGCCCCCACAGGGCGGCGATGCCGGCAGCCACGCAGGCATACGGGTTGGCGCCGGTGGAGCCGACCAGGCGCACGGTGGAGGTGGAGGCGTTCTGCTCGTGGTCGGCGTGCAGGATGAACAGCAGGTCCATGGCCTTGGCCGCCACCGGCTTGAGCTCCAGCGGCTCGGCCGGCACTTCGAACAGCATGTGCAGGAAGCGGGTGACGTACTCGAGGTTGTTGCGCGGGTAGCGGATCGGCCAGCCGATCGAGTGGCGGTAGGCGGCGGCGGCGATGGTCGGCACCTTGGCCAGCAGGCGGATCGCGGCGAGCTTGCGCTGCTCGGGATCGTCCATGTCCAGCGAGTCGTGGTAGAAGGCCGCCAGCGAGCCGATCATGCCGCACAGCATCGCCATCGGATGCGCGTCGTGACGGAAGCCCTGCAGGAAGTGCTTCTGCGCCTCGTGCATCATCGTGTGATGCGTCACCTGGTGCTCGAACCTGTCGAACTGCGCCTTGGTCGGCAGCTCGCCGTTCATCAGCAGGTAGGCGACCTCCAGGAAGCTCGACTGCTCGGCCAGCTGCTCGATGGGGTAGCCGCGGTACAGCAGCACGCCCTCGTCGCCATCGATATAGGTGATGGCCGACTTGCAGCTGGCGGTGGCGGTGAAGCCCGAGTCGTAGGTGAAGTAGCCGGTTTCCTTCGGCAGCCGGCCGATGTCGACGCAGGGGGCGCCGAGGCTGCCGTGCAGCACCGGCAATTCGACGGACTTGCCGTTGGCGGAATCGGTGAGCACCACGCTCTTGTTCTGGGACACGGGCGGTCTCCTTCAAAGGGGGGTCTGCGGGGGAGGATGAGCGGCCACCGCCGGGGCGGCGCTCGATGCCGGGAAATTCGGCGCTGGCCCGTGCGCTCAGGCGCAAGCCATCGTTTGATTATCGCACAGCCCCCGTTGCCCCGACAGCCGCGACGCGGCCGCCCGGCTGATACCGGTCAAGCCGGCGCCATCGGATCCGGCCCGCGCCCCAAAGCACGAAGCCCCGCTCGGGAGCGGGGCTTCGGGGGTGCCGGCCAGGGGCCGGCGAGAGACGGGGCGAGTTACTTGGCGTAACGCTTGCGGAAGCGGTCGACGCGGCCGCTGGTGTCGACGATCTTCTGCTTGCCGGTGTAGAACGGGTGTGACCGGGACGAGATTTCCACCTTGATCAGGGGATACTCGTTGCCGTCCTCCCACTTGATCGTCTCCTTGCTGGTCAGCGTGGAGCGGGTGAGGAACGCGAAGTCGCAGGACACGTCCTGGAACACGACTTCCTGATACTTCGGGTGAATATCGGCCTTCATGGGGAAAGTCCGCTGGGAGTCTCGGGGAAAAGACGGCTATGGTAACGTCCGCCCCGCCTGGAATGCAAGCCAAAGGCCGCCTGCGCATGATCTCCCGTCTCCCGCTCCTGCTGCTGGTCCTGTGCCTGCCGGTCATCCCGGCGCTCGCGGCCGACCCGTCCGGCGTCCCCCCTGCGCTCGCCGGCGACATCGCCCGCCTGGAGGGACGGCTCGGCGAATCCCGGCTCGACGATGCCAGCCGCAGCAGCGCCGAGGCACAACTCGCCCAGGCGCGCGCCGACGACCGCGCCGCCGACGAAGCCCTGGCCGCGAGTGCCGCCCTGCAGGCGGAGGCGGGCCAGGCCCGCGACGAGCTGCCGCGACTGGAGGCGGCCCTGCGCCGCCCGCTGCGTACTGTGCTGCGGGAATGGGAGGAGCGCCTGCCGCCACGCGAATCCCTCGACGCGCTGACCCGGCGGATCGAGGAAACCCGCAGCCGCCTGGGCAGCCAGCGCGAATCGCTGAGCGCGGCCAATGCCGCCCTCAACGCCCTGACCACCACCTCGCTCGCCCTCATGGGCGAGCTTGCCGATCAGCGCCGCCTGGTGGAGGAGCGGCGCGATGCGGCCGACACCGCCCGCGCCCTGGCACGGAGCAGCGACAGCCCTGTCGCCCAAGCGCGGGCGCTGGCGGCGGAAGCCGCCCTGCGCCTGGCGCTCGCCACCCTGCACCGGCTCGAAACCGAGCAGGAGACGCTTCCCACCCGGCAGCGCCTGTGGGAGGCCCGCCGGCGCGTGCGCGAGCGCGAGCTCAACCTGGCCGAGCAGCAACTGGCCGTGCTGCAGGCACGGTTGGAAGAGCGCCGCGCCAGCCTCGCCGAGGCGCTGCGACTGCGACTGGAAGCCGAACGGCAGGAGTTCGCCGGCAGCTCGCCCGAGGCCGAGGCGCTGGCGCTGGAGAACCAGGCCCTGGGCGAGCAGCTGCTCACGCTGGAGAACGAACTGTTCGCCCAGCGCCGCGCCGCCGCCGCTGCGGCGCGCGAGCTGCTGCAGGTCGAGGAGTCGCTGCGCAACACCCGTGCCCGCCTCGCCCTGGGCGGCAGCGACGAGGCCCTCGGCCTGCTGCTGCTCGGCGAGCGCCGGCGTCTGGCGGATCCGGCGCGCCTGCAGCGCCAGCTCGATACGGTACGCCGCCGTTACGCCGCCGCCCGGCTCAACCTGATCGACCTTGCCGAACGCAGCAGCGAGCTCGACAACCTCGCCGAAGCGGTCGACCGCCGTCTCGCCGGTCACGAGGACGAGATGGCCGACACAGATGCCGCCGCGCAACTGCGCGAGGCCTACTACCGTCTGCTCGGCACCCGCGCCGAGCTGCTGCCGGAGCTGGTCGATACCACCCGCCAGCTGGCCGCCGTGCTCGGCGAGCTCGAACGCACCCTGCAGGCGCAACTGGAAACGACCCGCACGCTCTCGACCATGCTCGACCGGCGCCTGCTGTGGGTGCGCAGCCACGCGCCGGTGGATCCGGCCTGGCTGACCCGTGTGCCGGCCGGCTGGGCCGACCTGTTCAAGCCCTCCCGCTACCTCACCGCGGCGCAGCTGGGCGGCCGCGCCGCCCTGGAGCGCTGGCCGCAGACGCTCGCCCTGCTCTCCGCGCTGGCTCTCGGCCTGTGGTTGCGGCGCCGCCTGCCGGACGAGCTCGAACGTTGCGCCCGCCCGCTGCGCAGCGTGCGCGAGGACGCCTACCGTCACACGCTGCGGGCGTTGCTGCACACCCTGCTGGCGGCGACTCCGCTCGCCCTGCTGCTGGCCGGCGCCGGCTGGCTGCTCAGCGTCGCCGGCGAAGCTGGGCGTTTCA
>JBEQAM010000024.1:0-13442 GCA_041640375.1 Rehaibacterium sp.
ACGCTTTCGCCAGAGCTTGCAGGTGATATTGGCCCGCGCGCTGCGGCTTGGCGGCATCCCCAGCGAAGTCGTCGAGAACATCCTGATCGACAGCTTCGAGACCTACCCCCGCAACTTTACTCCACTGTTGCATGCCATAACCCTGCGCATGGTGCGCGGCGATGTCGAGGGAGCCGCCGAGCTGTACTCGGTCATCCTTGATCGGCAACGGGAGTTCGACCGCAAGGTAGGTTATGTCCTGACAGAGATTGCCCGGGACCTTGAAGCGATGCGCAGAATGAAAAGGAGCGAGAACGCCAATGAGCGCTGAACCGTTCCTCGTCTTCGGCAGCCCCCTCATCGGCGAGGAAGAGATCGCCAAGGCCCAAGCGCAACCTCTCCCTGATCCCCGACATCGGAGAAGTAGAGCTTTCTGGCATGCTCCGTTCTCCCGCCAGCCCGTCCACTAGCATCCCAGTATCGACTCCCATGACAACGTGCTGACCAAGGGCACCCGCGCCGGAGAGGAGTCGCTGAGCGCCCTGCTTCGTTGGCGCCCTGGGCGCTATCTGCGCAGCAGTGGCGAACTGCTCGGCTGGCTGCTGCTGCGCGCGCTCGCACAGGCCGGGCTGGTACTGCTGCTGAGTCGGTTGCTCGGTGCGGCCGGATACGGCCGTTTCGTGACGATACTCGCGATCGCATCGTTCCTGACTGCCTTCGCGGGCATGGGGCTGGCGCATGTGCTGCTGCGGGATGGCGCACGCCACCCCGATCGCATCGATGGCATGTTCCGCCACGCACTGCGCGTGTGGGGGCTCACGTCCCTTGCATGCGGCTTGGTCGCGGTCGGATTGGCGCGACAGTGGCTTCCAGACGGCGTGCCGTGGCTTGCAGTCTCAGCAGCGATCATCGCGGAGGTCGTCTCGACATCCCTGACCGAGCTGTGCGCACGAACGGAGCAGGCCCGCCATCGCATCGGTCGTTTCGGTGCACTCAGTGCAGGCCTGCCTGTGGCTCGACTTGCTGTGCTGGTCCCTTATGCACTGCTGGCAGCACCATCCCTGAGTGGGTGGCTGTGGGTCTATGCTGCCGCCAGCCTTACGTACGCCGGCTGCCTGCTCATGATCCAGCCGGGGTCTCCGATGTTCGGAGGAACCCGCGAAAAACTCTCCGTCAGACAAGGCATACCATTCACGATGGCGTCCCTGTCGATGCGACTGCAGATGGAGTTCAACAAGCCGGTGCTTGCCCACCACGGCTTCGCCCTGGCCGGTAATTTCGGTGTGGCGCAACGCGTGGTCGATCTGGCGAGCCTACCGCTGATGGCTCTGCAGGATGCGCTCTGGCCGAGGTTATACGCCTCCGGTCGGCCCGGGCGCGGCCTGATGGCCGCCGCCACCTTCATGCTGACACTGGCGCTGATCGGTGGATGCATCCTGTGGTGGCTCGCGCCTTTGCTGCCGCACATCCTCGGACCTGACTTCGTGCCGGCCGTGAGCTCCCTGCGTTGGCTGGCTTTTCTGCCACTCCTGCAGTGCGCACGCAACCTGTGCAACTACCGCAGCATCGCCGCCCACCGCACGAACCTCATCGGCTGGTCTTACGCGGCCGGCGCATCCGTGAGCGTGGCATGCATGCTGTCCCTCACTCCGCAGCTCGGGATCAACGCTGCCGTTCTGTCCGCCTACCTTTCAGAACTGGCCATAATCATGGTTCAACTCTTTTTGGCTCGGGGAGGAAGTCGAAGCCATGTCTGAAAGCAGACGGTTATTCGAAAAATACAATCGCCATTACAGAGAGGGCAGCGAGAGCTACTTCATCGACCCGACATCCTTACTTGATCACGGCAAGAACCGTGTCCCGATATGGATGCGAAACCTCTCCCGTGAGCTGCGGATACTCGACGCCGGCTGCGCAGACGGCTACATGCTCGCCGTGCTCAGACATGCCGGATTCGAAAGATTGACCGGCGTGGACATATCCGAAGAGATGGCGTCACTCGCGCGCAAACGCCTGGGCAACGACGCAATTATCGTGACATCACCCATCAATAATTTTTTGGAAAAATCGCAACAGGATTTCGACATCATATTGCTACACCATGTCATCGAACACCTGCCACGTGATGAAGGCATTGAGCTATTGACCCTGATCCACCAGCGACTGACTCCAGGAGGATACCTATCGATCCGGACCCCGAACGCAAACGCACTTGCCGCAGGGTATCACTGCCATGGCGATTACACGCATCTAGTAGCATTCAATGAGCGATCTCTTCTACAGGCACTCGAGTTCGCAGGCTTCTCCGCTCATGACTCGATCGTATTCCCCAAGAAACCCGAATATTTCTTCTCTCTGAAGCACCCGGGTCGCACGCTGGCACGGGCGCTCAACATGCTGCGCTGGCGGTTGAATCATGTGCTCCACCAAGCAATCTACCTGCTTGGCGACCTACGTCCTCTCCCAAAATCGTTTGACTGGGAACTAGAGGTCGTTGCCCGCAAGATACAACAGAGCAATCTATAGATGAGGATAAGCTTTGTTCTCCCCGGCCCAGGCAGCCACCCTGTGGGGGGCTTTCGCGTCGTCTATGAATATGCTAATCGCCTGTCATCCAGAGGACATCAGGTCAGCATAGTTCATCTTGCACTTCGTCGCCTCGACGCGACATTTATCGAAAAAATTTTTCGTTTGGCCCGTTTTGTGGAGAGAGGAATTACTGGGTCATATCACCCGCGTCGTTGGTTCGACATCGACCCGCGCATTGATGTAATCTGGGCAGCGACACCTAATAGTCGATGGATACCGAGTGGCGACGCAGTCATCGCAACATCATGGGAAACCGCAGAGCATGTTGCAGGCTATCCGGACACCGTCGGCCGCCGCTACTATCTGATTCAGGATATTGAGGACTGGGGCGCCCCGCGCCAGCGTGTGATGGCCACATGGCAACTGCCGCTGACGAAGGTAGTGATATCCAGATGGCTCCTTTCCGAAGTATTGTCGCTCGGCCAAGAGGCAGCCTACATCCCCAACGGAATTTCAAGCTCGGAATTCGGGATAGACACCCCGATACAAAACCGGAGACCGGCGGCAATTTCGATGCTTTGGCACCGAATCCCACAAAAGCACAGCACACTAGGGCTGGAGGCCGTGTTGATGGCGAAACGGATCAGGCCAGAGATCGACTACCATGTCTTTGGAGTAGGCCCGAAACCGGCTCAACTTCCCTCATGGGCGAGCTATCATCGAAAACCAACTCGCACAGAACTGAGGGAAATTTATAATCACTCGTCGATATTTGTTTCGCCGAGTCGTCAGGAGGGATGGGGGCTGCCAGCATGCGAGGCAATGATGTGCGGCTGCGCCGTCGCACTCACGGAAAATCCCGGCCATCTTGAATATGCGGTGCACGAATACAATGCCCTGCTTTCACCCATCGAGGATGCTGAAAGGCTGTCAGAAAACATCATTCGCTTGATCGACAACCAGGAACTGCGCTGCAACTTGGCGAAAAAGGCTCACGAAACAATGCTTTGCTTGGACTGGGAAAAGTCGGTTTCTCAGCTTGAAGAGTTGCTGATGTCCCCCTCCCGAGCCGTGATATCTCCGCGATAGAGCAATGCCCGCAGCAAGGAGCTGGCAGGAACCAGACTCCGATAACGTACGCAGCGTGACAGCGCCCTCAGTGGTAGCACTACTGCTCTGCCCAGAATCAACATCAACAGATGCAGACGACTTCTTGCGAGTTTACGCGCCAGCCTCAAATGGGCAAGGTTGACATGAAACTCATAGAATGGCGTCGCCTGTCCACTGCTCGCGGCACCGCTGTGCCTTACCAGCACATGCGTGACAAGTTGCATCGCGCCCGGCATGGGACTCAATCGAGCCCCTAGAGCAATATCTTCACCATACATGAAGAAATCTTCGTCATACAGAGGCACCCCGGTAACCGGAAGATTGATCAACAGGCAACACCCACTCGGGTAAATGAAGGAGCCAAGCAGAGGCCGATCACTGATCAGTCCGGTCAGACGGTGATAGTAAGTGCTGCCACGAACCCAACCACCGTGATCAATAGATGGATACACGACGTGCGCTTTCGGATTGCTTGCCAGCACTGATTGGAGGGCACGCAGACCACCCGACAACAGCACGGCATCATTATTGATCAGCAGAACGGCAGTATCCGGCCATCGCCTTGCAATGAAAGCCAGCCCCTTGTTCACCCCGGCCGCGAATCCGAGGTTGTGGCCGAGACCGACCACTGTGACCCGACTACTGTCCTCAACCACCTTGACAAGCTCTGAGGCGCTCCGTCCCTCATCTCCTGTGTTGTCCCAGACAAGGACATGACTGATGCCCTCATCGAATAGGGACTTCAGGCAGCGTGCAGTCAGTTCTGCATCGCGGTAGTGCAGGACCAGCCCAATGACCGACATGCCTTTCATGCACTGGAAGTTTCCAGATGAATGGACAGACTTTCCAAGGACTTCCTGTTTGAAAGCATGTCTGTGTAGAAACTGCGCGCGGTACTGGCCAGTCGCTTGCGTTCGGACTCGTCCACGGCAAGGCGCGAGATCGCCGCGGCCAAAGCCAGTGGGTCACCAGCAGGAACACATTCAAATGGATAGTCACCGAAGGACTCTGCGATGCTGTCCAGCCAGCGCGTCTGAGCCGTAATCACTGGCCGGCCTACACAGGCATAGGCGTAGATCTTGTACGGACAAACACGCTGCGCTTTGGCGGTCGTGCCGAAGATGCCCAGACAAATGTCGGCCTCGCGAATCATCCCGGCCAAGGCATCTGCGTCTTTCCACTCCTTTTGCCAGTCTACGTTCTGCAACTGATCCACCGCTGAGGCGATCTTGCCGCGCTCCTGCCCATCGCCAACCAGCACGAAGCGGATATCGCGGCGATGCACCAGCATCCGCGCGGCCTCGATGATGACCTCGATGCCGTGCAAGGGAATGAGCGTACCGACAAACAGCACCCTGCACACACCATCGCTCCTGCGCAGGGGTGCTGGTGAAAAATCGACTTCGTTGGTGGCCAGCGGTATCGATACGAACAGCGCTGGCGGCAAGGACAGCAGCTCCGCGTAGTAGTCGGCGTTCTGCGCAGTATCGACCACGACCACATCTGCAGCCCGAAATGCGCGCCGCTCGACCCACCTCAACATGCGCGCCAGTACACCCTCGCGAGCCAGGTAGCCACGATCGTTCACGATCGTGTCGTACCACGAGATGAATGCATCCATCACGATATGACGAGGTCGAAGCATGACTGGCAGCATCGACCATGCAAGCATCAGAAGCACGCCCGGATAAGGAACGTACACCCGCTCCGAACGCAGACGCGGCAACGCCCGCACGAGCACGCATGCATGGACCCAGAGTGCGCGGAAAATTCCGGACAGCGGCCAGCGAATCAAGCGATCGCCACCACCGACTCCCACAAGCATGGGAACGTTGATTTCCTCAACCTCGAATCTCTCACGCAACGCGGCAATCGTGTATTTGGTATTCGGGTATGCATCGGTGGCGCTGTGCACGCCGATGACTGTCAGTTTCGGCAATCGTCGCGATGCATCAGCCATGACTGCTCCGGAACAACCCGTCCCTCACTCCTTTCACAAAAGCAGCCAGCCGCTCTTTGCGCTGCTCCCGAAACGCAAGCATGCCGAGCGCCTCCGCTACGAGACGCAACCCTTGACGCAGCGCCCACAGAGGGTAGGCAGCGCCGTGCAGACGGATCGTCCAAATCACATTGCGCACCATGTAGTACTTGCGAAGCGGCGGGTGTGCAGTGGCCAAGGCACGTGCCCAGTGACGCGACAGCACATCGCCACCGATGGCGTGCTGCATCAGGGGCTTGGAAGTCATCGCCACGCGTGCGCCATGCCTCGCAGCCCGCAGACAGAACTCGTGATCGATCGAGTCGATGAAGTAATCCTCGCGAAACCCGCCGATGTCCATGGCGAACTGGATCGGCAACAACATCCCCGAGGTGATCAACGTGGTGCGGGGGATCGGGGCATCATCTCCTGCCTTCACCTTGCAGGCGAGACGAGCACGGTGAACGTCCCAGTAGTTGGCCCCGAGCAGGAACGGAGGCGTACCGAGCTGACTGGCCTGAGCGAGCATCGTCTCCAGCAGCATTTCGGACGGCTCGGAATCCTGGTCGAAAGTGACCGCCCATGCGTACCCATCGGCCCGCGCATCGGACAGCCCCTGGTTCAGCGCTCCGCCCACTCCGATGTTTGTATCGTTTCGGCGTACATGAACCCGGCCGGATGCGATCAAACCCAACCTGGATGATGCATTGTCCACGATGTAGATCGCCGGGAACTGGTTCGACAGCCGGCCTATACGGGTAACGAGTTCGTCGTCCGGATTGTGGGTAACGACGATCGCGCATACGTTGTCGACTGACACTCCCACGCATGAGGGCCTGCGAGGGGTTTGCAGGTACGACATGCCTTCAGATCGACCCGGCTGCTGGTAGGCCGATCAACTGCTCTGTCCAGCCACCCGGCCACGCAGATGGAGCCCGGAGAGCAACCAGGGCTTGTGTATGAACGCCGCCGCTACTTCCGCTCACAATGCCCTCCCCTGCTGGCGCGCGATTTTATGGATGGGCAACTCGCGCAGGTTGGGTGCGGCCAGCAGCACATCCACCTTGCGCCCGTGCAGGGCGCGGCTGGCGCGGGCGGCGAGGCGCGCGGCCTGCATGGCGGGGTGTTCGACGGGGGCATCCAGCTCGACGAGCAGATCGACGTCGCCGCCGCGCGCGGTGTCGTCCAGCCGCGAGCCGAACAGGCTCAGCCGCGCGTCGTCGCCGAAGGTTTCGGCGGTGAGGCGCTTGAGGGTGTCGATCTGTTGCGGGCTCAGGCGCATGGGCGGGTACTGCGTGGCTCGTTGCGGTGAGTGTAGCGGTCAGCCGCGCGACTTGCTGTAGACCAGCGAGGTGATCTGCTCGGACACCAGGCCGATCAGGAAGATGATCACCGCGGCGCTGAACAGCAGCAGGCTCATGTTGGTGAAGCGGTGGATGGTGGCGTAGGTGTAGCCGTAGTAGCCCAGGCCCATCAGGAAGAACGCCAGGCCGGTGGGGGCGAATAGCTTGAGCGGCGAGTACAGGGTGGCGATCTTGAAGATGATCAGCAAAAAGCGCAGGCCGTCGCGCAGGGGGCGGATGTGGCTGGCGGTGCCGATGCGCGGGGCGACTTCGACCGGCACGTAGGCCACCGGGTAGGCGCTGCGGAAGAAGGCCATGGTGATGGTGGTGGGGTAGCTGAAGCCGTTGGGCAGCAGGTGCAGGAATTCGCGGAACTTGTCGGCACGCACGGCGCGGAAGCCGGAGGTGAGGTCGCGAATGGGGTGGCCGGTCATCCAGCTCGCCAGCTTGTTGTAGAAGGCGTTGGCCAGGCCGCGCTGCAGGCTGGCCTGGCCGTGGCGGCTGCGGGCGGCGACGGCCATGTCGTAGCCGGCCTGCAGGCGCTCCAGTAGGCGGGGGATGTCGGCGGGGTTGTGCTGGCCGTCGGCGTCCATGAAGACGAGCACATCGCCACTGGCGGCGCGGGCGCCGCGCTTGATGGCGGCGCCGTTGCCCATCGGGTAGGGGGTGCCGAGCACCCGCGCGCCGTGTTCGGTGGCGACGGCGGCGGTGTCGTCGGTGGAGCCGTCGTCGACGACGATGACCTCGGCCTCGGGCAGGGTCTGCCGGAGCGTGGGCAGGGTCTGGCGCAGGCCGCTGGCTTCGTTCTTGGCGGGCAGGATGACGGTGATGCGCATCCGGCGCTCCCCCTGTGGATGGCTGTGGGAAGGGTAGCGGATTGCGGGGCGGGCTGTCGTGCGGGGGTGGTGCGACTCGTAGCGCGCGCGATGCGCACGGGCCGTCTGTGGGAGCGGCCATGGCGGCGATGGGGGGTGTGGTGCGCGTGATCGCGGCCGTGGCCGCTCCCACACTGTCCGTTGGATGCGGCGGCTTCGTAGCCCGGATGAAGGCCGCAGGCCGGAATCCGGGGCACGGCACGCATCCCGGATTCGGCTCCGCTGCATCCGGGCTGCTGGCTTCGGCCGCGCGCGGGTCGTGCGCGGAGCGCACGCTACGGGCTGCACGGGCTTCGGCCGGCGGGATCCCGTCGGCGCGTTTCGCGACGTGTGCGACAGAATGCTGTCGCAGCGGCGCAATACCTTATAAGGTGTGGCGCCCATCCCCGGCCCGGCCGGAGTGGGCGGCCCGGGTGTGGCCGGTATCGCGTTTTAAGGTAAAGTTTCTGGCGTAAGTCCTTGGGGGGCGAGATGAACGTGGCGGCAGCGGCCAATCTCGTGGGCATCACCGGCATCGTGCGCCGGCTGGTGCTCGACGGCGTGCTCGCCGAGCCGGATGCCCGGCAGGCCATGGCAGCAGCCTCTTCCGAGCGCAAGCCCATCCATGCCTACCTGATCGAGAAGAAGCTGGTCAGCCCGGCCCATGTGGCGGCGGCCAATTCGCTCGAGTTCGGCATGCCGCTGTTCGATGCCTCGGCGCTGGATGTGGCGCAGTCGGCCGTGAAGCTGGTCGACGAGGAGCTGATCCAGAAGAACCAGGCGCTGCCGCTGTTCAAGCGCGGCAACCGGCTGTTCGTGGCCATCGCCGACCCCACCCATACCCGGGCGCTGGACGACATCAAGTTCCAGGCCAACCTCACCGTCGAGCCGATCCTGGTCGACGAGGAGACGCTCAAGCGCGCCATCGATCACTTCCTCACCTCCAGCGCGGCCCTGACCGAGGGCATGGAGGACGCCGAGGGGCTGGAGAATCTGGAGGTCGGCGCCGACGACGACGAACCCGGCGCCTCCGACAGCGGCGTGGACGCCAAGGGCGACGACACGCCGGTGGTGCGCTTCGTCAACAAGGTGCTGTTGGACGCCGTCAAGCGCGGCGCGTCGGACATCCACTTCGAGCCCTACGAGAACGACTACCGCGTGCGCCTGCGCATGGACGGCATTCTCAAGCCGGTGGCCAAGGTGCCGGTCAAGCTCAAGGAGCGCATCTCGGCGCGCCTGAAGGTGATGGCACAGCTGGACATCGCCGAGAAACGCGTGCCGCAGGACGGCCGCATCAAGCTCAACCTGTCCAAGTCCAAGCAGATGGACTTCCGCGTCAGCACCTGCCCGACGCTGTTCGGCGAGAAGGTGGTGCTGCGCCTGCTCGACGGCAGCGCGGCCAAGATGGGCATCGACAAGCTCGGCTACGAGGACGACCAGAAGCAGCTCTACCTGGACGCGCTCGCCAAGCCCTACGGCATGATCCTGGTGACCGGTCCGACCGGCTCGGGCAAGACGGTGTCGCTGTACACGGGCCTGAACATCCTCAACACCGAGGAGCGCAACATCTCCACGGTCGAGGATCCGGTGGAAATCCGCGTGCCGGGCATCAACCAGGTGCAGATGAACGTCAAGCGCGGCATGACCTTCGCCGCCGCGCTGCGCAGCTTCCTGCGCCAGGACCCGGACGTGATCATGGTCGGCGAGATCCGCGACCTGGAAACCGCCGAGATCGCCATCAAGGCGGCACAGACCGGCCACCTGGTGCTGAGCACGCTGCACACCAACGACGCGCCGCAGACCATCACCCGCCTGATGAACATGGGCGTGGCGCCGTACAACATCACCTCGTCGGTGACGCTGGTGATCGCGCAGCGGCTGGCGCGCCGGCTGTGCAACAACTGCAAGCGTGAGGTGCAGCTGCCGGAGCACGCCCTGCTGGCCGAGGGCTTCAGCAAGGAAGAGATCGCCGCCGGGCTGCGCATCTACGAGGCCGTCGGCTGCCAGGACTGCAACGAGGGCTACAAGGGCCGCACTGGCATCTATGAGGTCATGCCGATGACCGAGGAGATCCAGCGCATCGTGCTGGAGGGCGGCAACGCCATTCAGATCGCCGAGGCGGCCAAGCGCTCGGGCGTGCGCAACCTGCGTACTTCGGCGCTGTGGAAGGTCAAGCAGGGCGTGACCAGCCTGGCCGAAATCAACCGCGTGACGAAGGATTGAGGACCAAACCATGGCCGCCACCAAGTCCGCAGTGAAGGCCCAGACGCAGCCCAAGAGCCGCGGGACCGGCGTCCTGGACACCTACGTGTGGGAAGGCGTCGACAAGCGCGGCGTCAAGATGAAGGGCGAAACCCTCGCCAAGAATCCCAACCTGCTGCGTGCCGAGCTGCGCAGGCAGGGCATCCAGCCGACGGTGGTCAGGGCCAAGCCCAAGCCGCTGTTCGGCAAGGCCGGCAAGGCGGTGACCCCGCGCGACATCGCCATCTTCAGCCGCCAGATCGCCACCATGATGGCCTCGGGCGTGCCGATGGTGACGGCCTTCGAGATCATGGCCGGCGGGCAGAAGAACCCGCGCATGAAGGACCTGCTCACCGACATCAAGAACGACATCGAGGGCGGTTCGGCCCTGTCCGAGGCGCTGGGCAAGCACCCGGTGTACTTCGACGAGCTGTACCGCAACCTGGTGAAGGCGGGCGAGAGCGCGGGCGTGCTCGATACCGTGCTCGACACGGTGGCCACCTACAAGGAAAACATCGAGTCGCTCAAGGGCAAGATCAAGAAGGCCCTGTTCTACCCGGCAGTGGTGATCGCGGTGGCGATCCTGGTCAGCGCGATCCTGCTGATCTTCGTGGTGCCGCAGTTCCAGAACGTGTTCAAGAGCTTCGGCGCGGACCTGCCGGCGTTTACGCTGATGATCATCGCGGCGTCGGACTTCATGATCGCCTACTGGTGGGCACTGCTGTTCGGCGCGATCGGCGCGATCTTCGCCTTCGTCCAGGCCAGGAAGCGTTCGGTCGGCTTTGCCCGCTTCCTTGACCGGATGATGCTCAGGCTGCCGGTGATCGGCCAGATCATGCACAACGCGGCCATCGCCCGTTTCGCCCGCACCCTGGCGGTGACCTTCAAGGCCGGCGTGCCGCTGGTGGAGGCGCTGGAGACGGTCGCCGGCGCCACCGGCAACGTGGTCTACGAGGATGCCGTCAAGCGCATCCGTGACGACGTCTCGGTGGGTTACCAGGTGAACGTGGCGATGCGTCAGGTCAACCTGTTCCCGCACATGGTGATCCAGATGACCGCGATCGGCGAGGAGGCCGGCGCGCTCGACACCATGCTGTTCAAGGTGGCCGAGTTCTACGAGGAAGAGGTCAACAACGCGGTGGACGCGCTGTCGAGCCTGATCGAGCCGATGGTGATGATCTTCATCGGCGGCATCGTCGGCGCCATGGTGGTCGGCATGTACCTGCCGATCTTCAAGCTCGCCGCGGCGATCTGAGGCCTGCCATCGCGTGCTGGGCCTGATCGAGTCTTCCCCGGCGCTGACGCTCGCCAGCGCCCTCGCCTTCGGACTGCTGCTGGGCAGCTTTCTCAACGTGGTGATCCTGCGCCTGCCGCGCCGGCTGGAGTGGCAGTGGCGGCGCGACTGCCGCCAGATGCTGGAGCTGCCGGCCGACGACGGGCCGGCGCCGCCAGGCATCGTCGTCGAGCGCTCGCGCTGCCCGCACTGCGGTCACGCGCTGGCGGCATGGGAGAACATCCCGCTGCTGAGCTTCCTCCTGCTGCGCGGGCGTTGCCGGAAGTGCGGCGCGGCAATTTCGTGGCAGTACCCGGTGGTGGAGCTGGTCACCGGCCTGATGGTGATGGCCTGCGTGTGGCGCTTCGGCCTGACCTGGGAAGGCGCGGGGGCGGTGGTGTTCACCGGCTTTCTGGTGGCGCTGTCGGGCATCGACCTGCGCACCACCCTGCTGCCCGATCAGCTCACCTACCCGCTGCTGTGGCTGGGCCTGCTGGCCAGCCTGATGACGCTGTACGTGGCGCCGCCGGCGGCGATCCTGGGCGCGGTGGCGGGGTATCTGAGCCTGTGGTCGGTGTACTGGCTGTTCAGGCTGCTCACTGGCAAGGAAGGCATGGGCTACGGCGACTTCAAGCTGCTGGCCGCGCTGGGCGCCTGGTGCGGGGCCAAGGCGATCCTGCCGATCGTGCTGATGTCCTCGCTGATCGGCGCCATCGTCGGCAGCGCCTGGCTGGCTCTGAAGGGCCGCGACCGCGCCACGCCGATTCCCTTCGGTCCCTATCTGGCGCTGGCCGGCTGGGTGGAGTTGGTCTTCCAGCCCGACCTGCTCGGCGCCTATGCGCGCTGGGCGGGGCTGGGCTGAGCGCGACGGCTGCCGCCGCTACCCGAACGCGTATCTCCGTACCTGCATTCGTGCACGCAGCCCCACCACCTGCGTTCATCCGCTCAGCCCCAACCTCCCCGTTCGTCCTGAGCGTAGCGAAGCGGAGTCGAAGGACGCCCCCAAGCGCCTCCGCCTCGCCCCGTTCATCCTTCGACTTCACTGCGTTACGCTCAGGACGAACGGGACCCAGGGCCGAGGCAGGGACCCAAGGGCATGCAGCCACCTCGACCGCTCCGCCTCCCTTCGTCCGCTCACCCCCCAGCCTCCCTCCACCCGCTCAATCCCCAACCTCCGTCCACCCGCTCACCCCCAACCTCCGTTCGTCCTGAGCGTAGCGAAGCGGAGTCGAAGGACGCCACGCTCGGACTGACGCCAGCTTCTTCATACCCACAGTCAAGGAGGACACCATGCCCTTCTGGGTCTACATGCTCCGCTGCGCGGACGGCTCCTACTACACGGGCCACACGGACGATCTCGATCGACGCATCGCCCAGCACCATGCCGGCGAGCTGCCGGGCTACACGCGCGATCGCCGACCGCTGCGTCTGTGCTGGTCCGAGCGCTTTGCCAGTCGTGAGGAGGCGCTGGCCGCAGAGCGGCGTGTCAAGGGCTGGAGCCGAGCCAAGAAAGAGGCTTTGACGCGCGGCGACTGGCAAGCGATAAAACGCCTGTCGCGCGGCAGTGATCGCCCGCGGCGCGCGCCGCTTCTCCCCACGCCGGATCGCTGATGTCCCGCTACGTCGTCGCCATCACCGGAGGCATCGCCTCGGGCAAGTCCGAAGTCAGCCGCCGCTTCGAGCGATTGGGCGTGCACGTGGCCGATGCCGACGTGGCGGCGCGCGCCCTGGTCGAGCCGGGGCAGCCGGCGCTGGCGGAGATCGTCGCCCGCTTCGGCCCCGACGTGCTGGATGCGGCGGGACGGCTGGACCGCGCGGCGCTGCGCCGACATGTCTTCGACGACGCCCAGGCGCGGCGCGATCTGGAGGCGATCCTGCATCCGCGCATCCGCGAGGCGCTGCTGCGCGAGTGCGCGCAGGCGCCGGGCGCTTACGCGCTGGTGGCGGTGCCGCTGCTGACCGAGGTGGGCGGCCGGGCGGCCTACCCGTGGGTGGATCGGGTGCTGGTGGTCGACGTGCCGGAGGACGAACAGGTCCGCCGGCTGATGCGGCGCGACGGCATCGACGAGGTGCTGGCGCGACGGATGCTGGCGGCGCAGGCCCCGCGTCAGCAGCGGCTGGCCCTGGCCGACGAC
>JBEQAM010000025.1:0-9627 GCA_041640375.1 Rehaibacterium sp.
CGTCGGCGACGACCGCCGACAGCAGCGATTCGACACCGGCGAGAAAGGCGATCGTGAAGGCGCTGGGCAGCAACTCGATCAGCCGCGCCCACGACACCTCGGGCAGACTCAGGGACGGCATCGCCAGAGGAATCTCGCCAAAGCGCGAGCCGATCGTCTCCACCGGCAGCCCGAACGCGGCCACCAGCACCGAGGCCGCCAGCACCGCCACCAGAAAGCCGGGAGCAGTCGGGGCGATCCGGCGCAGACCGACGATCAGGCCGATACAGGCCAGCGCCAGGCCCAGGGCCCAGGGATTGAAGCTGCCCAGGTGGGCATACAGGGTCGCCAGCACCGGCAGGAACTCGCCCGGCATGCGCTCGACCTGCAGGCCGAGCAGCTCCCTGAGCTGGCTGGTGAAGATGATCACTGCGATGCCGGCGGTGAAACCGGTGATCAGCGGCTGCGGCATGTAGCGCAGCAGCGCCCCCAGCCGCAGCAGCCCGGCCAGCACCAGCATCGCACTGGCCATCAGCGTCGCCAGCAGCAGACCGTCATAGCCGTGGCGCGAGATGATCAGGTACACCACCGGGATGAAAGCGCCGGTCGGCCCTCCGATCTGGAACCGTGAGCCGCCCAGGGCAGAGATCAGGAATCCGGCGACCACGGCCGTGAGCAGCCCCTTCTCGGGGGTGGTGCCGCTGGCGATCGCCAGCGCCATCGCCAGCGGCAGGGCGACGATCGCCACCGTCAGGCCCGCGACTGCGTCACGACGCAGATCGCTCCAGCCGTAACCGGCGCGCAGCGCCGTCACCAGCTTGGGCAGGAACAGCGGCGGCCGCTGGATGGCCATCAACGCGGCGCCTTCAGCCTGACGCCACGGCCGCGACCGATGCTCGGCTGTGCCTCGCCGATCAGTTCGATACCGGCCGCATCCAGCGCTTGGACGATCCGGGTCATCGTGTCGAGCGTGCCGCGCACGCGGTCACCCGACGCCTCCATCCGCTGCACGGTCGCCAGCGAAACCCCGGCCAGTTCGGCCAGCCGACGCTGGTCGATATCCAGCAATGCCCGCGCCGCGCGCAGTTGCGAGCCACTGATCACCGGCCGTACCCCATTATGATCTTGAAAGTGTCCATTCTGATGTAAAAAACATCGATACTGAGTGTAAAACTAGCCCAACGCCCCTTGCGCTGCAAGCCGACCCGGCGGCCCGCCGCCCGACTACAATCCGCCGATGCCCACCGACACCCGCCCCGTCTCCGCCCTGACCATCGCCGGCTCCGATTCCGGCGGCGGCGCCGGCATCCAGGCCGACCTGCGCAGCTTCGCCGCCCACGGCGTGCACGGGCTGTCCGCGCTGGCCGCGCTGACCGCGCAGAACACCCGCGGCGTCGATGCCGTGCACGTGCCTCCGGCGGACTTCCTGCGCGCGCAGATCGACGCCTGCTTCGCCGACTTCCGCATCGGCGCGGTCAAGCTCGGCATGCTCGCCACCGCCGAGGTGATCCATGCGGTCGCCGATTCCCTCGAAGCGCATCGTCCTGCCCACGTCGTGCTCGACCCGGTGATGGTCGCCACCTCCGGCGCCAGGCTGCTGGCCGGCGACGCCCTCGATGCGCTGCGTGAGCGGCTGATCCCGCTCGCCACCGTCATCACGCCGAACATTCCCGAAGCCGAGCTGCTGCTCGGCCAGGCCATCGACGACCACGAGGCCGCCGAGGCCGCCGTGGTCGAGTTGCTGGCACGCGGTGCCGCCGCAGTGCTGCTCAAGGGCGGCCACCTGCCCGGCGATCCGGTCATCGACCGTCTGCAGACGCAGGAGGTGCTGTACGAGTTCGAGCATCCGCGGCTGGCCGTCAACGGCCACGGCACCGGCTGCACCCTGGCCTCGGCGATCGCCGCCAACCTCTGCCTGGGCCTGCCGCTGCCCGAGGCCTGCGCCGAGGCCGGCGACTACATCCACGGCGCGCTGGCCCACGCCTACCGGCCCGGCAACAGCGACGTGGCCGTGCTCGACCACTTCTGGAGAGGGCTGAGCCCCAGGGGCTGATGGCTGTGCCGCAAACGAAACGGGGCGCCGAAGCGCCCCGTTGCTCCATGCAGCGATGCCGACCGGCTCAGACGCGGCTGGCGATGGCCCGGGCGAACGACATCGTGGTGCCCTCGCCACCGAGGTCCGGGGTGAGGTTGTCGCGGGCCTCCAGCGTGGCGACGATGGCCGCGCGCAGGCGCTTGGCGTCATCGACCTTGCCCAGGTGGTCGAGCATCTGCGCCGCCGCCAGCAGCAGCGCGCAGGGATTGGCGACGCCCTTGCCGGCGATGTCCGGCGCCGAGCCGTGCACCGCCTCGAAAATCGCCGCCTCGGTGCCGATGTTGGCGCCCGGCGCCAGGCCCAGGCCGCCGACCAGGCCGGCGCACAGGTCGGAGATGATGTCGCCGAACAGGTTGGTGGTGACGATCACGTCGAACTGCTCGGGCTTCATCACCAGCTGCATGCAGGCGTTGTCCACGATCATCTCGTTGCACTCGATGTCGGGATACTGCGCCGCCACCTCGCGCGCCACCTTCAGGAACAGGCCCGAGGTCGATTTCATGATGTTGGCCTTGTGCACGACCGTGACCTTCCTGCGGCCGATCCTGCGGGCCAGGTCGAAGGCGTAGCGCACGATGCGCTCGGAGCCGCGGCGGCTGATACGGATCAGCGACTGCGCCTGCTCGCCATCCGGCGACAGGGTCTGGCCTTCCGAGCCGTAGGCACCCTCGGTGTTCTCGCGCACCGTGATGATGTCGATACCGCTGTAGCGCGCCTTGGTATTGGGGAAGCTGATCGCCGGGCGCACGTTGGCATACAGGTCGAAGCGCTTGCGCAGCTCGACGTTGATCGAGCTGAAGCCCTCGCCGACCGGGGTGGTCAGCGGGCTCTTGAGGGCGACGCGGTGGCTGCGGATGGCGTCCATGGTGGCGGCCGGCAGCAGTTCGCCATGCTTGTCCATCGCCGACACACCGGCATCGACGAAGTCGTATTCCAGGCCGACCTGCAGCGCATCGAGCACGTGCAGGGTGGCGTCCATGATCTCCGGGCCGATGCCGTCGCCGCGGATGACCGCAATCTTCTGAGTCATAGGGGGATTTTCGTTCTTCGGGGGATGCGGCCGCGCGCCATGCCGGGCCGTACGGGGCGCAGATTATGCCCGAAGCGGCTGGCGGCTGCAGGCGCCGGCGTGCGCTCGAACGTGCGGCAAGCCTCGGCCGCGACCGGGCACGGTGTGGTGCTGCCGGTCGCGGCTCACGCCGCTCCCCCATCGAAGCCGGAGGTCTCAGCCGTGCTCGTGGCCAGGGTCGGCAGGCGCCACGGCGCCTGCCGCGTCCTCCAGCCGGTCGAGGAAGTCCACCGCCCGGCGCAGGTGCGGGATCACGATCGAGCCGCCGACCACCAGGCTGACGCTGAAAGCCTCGAAGAACTCGTCACGGTTGACGCCGGCCTCCCGGCACTGGGCGATGTGGTAACTGATGCAGTCGTCGCAGCGCAGCACCATCGAGGCGACCAGGCCCATCAGCTCCTTGGTCTTGGTGTCCAGCGCACCGCGCCGGTAGGTCTGGGTGTCGAGCGCGAAGAAGCGGCGCACCACCTGGTTGTCGTGTGCCAGGATGCGCTCGTTCATGCGCTTGCGGAACTCGGTGAAGTCCTTCACGCGATCGTCGCCGCCGCTCATGCCGCGTCCTCCAGCAGCGGCTGCAGACCGCCGGCGCGGTCGAGGGCCACCAGATCGTCGTAGCCGCCCACGTGCGTGTCGCCGACGAAGATCTGCGGCACGCTGCTGCGGCGGGTCCGGGCCATCATCTCCTCGCGCCGGGCGGGATCGGTGTCGACGCGGACCTCGGTATAGTCCACGCCCCTGCTCTTGAAGAAGTTCTTGGCGGCGACGCAGAACCCGCACATCGCCGAGGAATAGATGGTGACTCGTGCCACGGAAACTCTCCTGTGAGGACGCGGTCGAATATGGGGCTCGCCGGCTTGGATTTCCAGCGGGCAGTCCGCATTTCCGACAGGACCTGCCGGAGTTTTACGACCGGTTCACACCGCCCCCCGCCTGCTGCGGCATGCTTCCCAGGCCAGTCCGGACCCGACCGCCCGTGCGTACCCGCCTCCCGCTCGCCCTCGCCATCGCGCTGACCCTCGGCGTCACCACGCCGGTCCGGGGCCAGGGCATGGCCAACCTGCCCGACATCGGCTCCTCGGCCGGCGAGCTGATCAGCCCGGCGCGCGAGGCGCAGTACGGCGCCATGTACCTGCGCGAACTGCGCCGCCATGGCTACGTGCTGGAGGACCCGCTGGTCGATGCCTGGCTGCAGGCCATGGCCTTCCGGCTGGTCGCCGCCAGCGAGCGGCCCGGCAACGACTACACCTTCTTCATGCTGCGCTCGCGGCAGATCAACGCCTTCGCCACGCTGGGCGGCTACATCGGCGTCAACGCCGGGCTGGTGCTCACCGCCGAGAGCGAGGACGAGGTGGCGGCGGTGCTGGCCCACGAGATCGCCCATGTCACCCAGCGCCACATCGTGCGCTCGGTGGAGCGCGCGCAGAAGGACACGCTGCCGATCATGCTCGGCATGCTGGCGGCGGTGATCGCCGCGCAGTCGAGCAACAGCAGCAGCAGCGACAACGCCGCCCAGGCGGCGATTGCCGGCGGCATGGGCCTGATGCAGCAGCGGCAGATCAACTTCACCCGCGCCAACGAGCACGAGGCCGACCGTCTCGGCATCCACACCCTGGCCCGCGCCGGCTACGACCCGGGCGCGATGGCGGTGTTCTTCGGCCGCCTGCAGCGCAGCTACCGGGCGGTGGGCTACGAAGGCTACATCCCCGACTACCTGCGCACGCACCCGGTCACCACCACCCGCATCAGCGAGGCGCGCGACCGCGCCGCGCGCTACCAGACCACGCCGGGCGGCAGCGTCTGCGTGATGGAGGCCGACGGCCGGGTCGTCGAGTGCGTGCGCGCCGCCGCCGAGGGCGGCGGCGCAGCCACCGCGCACCGCAACCCGCTGCTGCCTGAACATCTCAGCTGGAGCCGGCTCGACCGGGGCACCGTCGGCGAGCCGGGCCTGTTCGACTGGGCGCGCGAGCGGCTGCGGGTGATGAGCGCCGAATCCGGCGCCGCCGCCGTGGCCGAATACCAACGCCTGATCGAGGGCGGCGCGACCCTGAGCGACGCCCAACGCTACGGCCTGGGCCTGGCCCGCCTGCGCGCGAATCAGGGCGAGGCGGCGATGGCCGAACTGGCGCCGCTGGTCGACCGTCACCCGGCCAACTACTGGGCTGCCCTGGCATTGGCCGAGGCCGAATTCCGCGCCGGCCGCATCGCCGCCGCCCGCGCGCGTTTCGATGCCGTGCAGGCCGACCTGCCCAACAGTCGCGCCGTGGCGCTGAGCTACGCCCGCGTGCTCGGTGAGATCGGCACTCCCGAGGCCGGCCGGCGAGCGCAGGAAGTGCTGCGACCGCTGCTCCCCCATAGCGCCGAGGATTATGCCTTCCAGCAGCTCTTCGCCCGCGCCAGCGAGCTGGCCGGCGACCTGGTCCGGGCCGGCGAGGCCCATGCCGAGGCGGCCTTCCTGTCTGGCCGCGCCGAGGACGCGCTCAACCAGCTCGAAGCGCTCAAGCGCCGCGATGACCTGGACTACATCCAGCGTGCCCGGATCGATGCCCGCATCGCCGCCCTGACCCCGATCGTGCTGGAGATGCGCCGGCAGGGGATCGGGCCGGGGCGGGGCTGAATTTCGGGGCCGGGAACCGGGAAAAGCGTTCCGAGGCCGTCATTCCCGCACAGGCCAATCCAGCCACATCGGCACCACGCCGCCCACACCCCGCGCCATCCGGGCGGCATGCCCCTCGGCCTTGCCGGGCCTCCGGTCCCGGGCTCTGGCGCTTGCGGAAACCTCGCGAGAGCCCGCGCCGCCCTGGCCGCCGCACCTGCGCGCCGCGTCACCGAACCGTCATAAAACTGTTATCTACTTGCACGCACGTTCGCAGACTGACACGGTACTCCGCGTGCAAAAGCGCATCCTGATCGTCGACGACGAGCCGGCCATCCGCGAGATGGTCGCCTTCGCCCTGCGCAAGGGCGAATACGAACCGGTCCACGCAGGCGACGCCCGCGAGGCCCAGGCGGCCATCGCCGAGAAAGTCCCCGACCTGATCCTGCTCGACTGGATGCTGCCCGGCACCAGCGGCCTGGAGCTCGCCCGCCGCTGGCGCAAGGAGGACCTGACCCGTGAGATCCCGATCATCATGCTCACCGCCCGCGGCGAGGAGAACGATCGGGTCGGCGGGCTGGAAGCCGGCGTCGACGACTACGTGGTCAAGCCCTTCTCGGCGCGTGAGCTGATGGCACGGGTGCGCGCGGTGATGCGCCGCAGCCGCGGCGACGAGGAGGACGGCAGCGTCGCGCTCGGCGGCCTGCGCATCGACGGCGCCGCCCACCGCGTGTTCGCCGGCAGCGAGGCGATCCACATCGGTCCGACCGAGTACCGCCTGCTGCACTTCTTCATGACCCATCCCGAGCGGGTCTACTCGCGTGCCCAGCTGCTCGACCAGGTCTGGGGCGGCAACGTCTATGTCGAGGAGCGCACCGTGGATGTGCACATCCGCCGCCTGCGCAAGACCCTCGAGCCTTACGGCCTGGACCACCTGGTGCAGACGGTGCGCGGCGCCGGCTACCGCTTCTCCACCGCAGCCTGAGGCCGCTGGAGCGGGGAAGCGAGGCGTAGCTGCCGGACAGGCGTACGGCCACGACCGCAATCGGGCAAACTCGTACTCCAATCGCCGCCACGACCACGACCATGGCCGCCCCCACCCCGCCCGCACACGCCTGATCCATGTCCTTCACCCTCGGCCGCTCGGTCCAGCACTCGTTCTGGCGCCTGCTGGCCTACTACCTGGCCTGCGGCCTGACCGGCTGGGCGCTGGGCGTGTTCTGGCCGACCCTGGCGATCGCCTCCACCCTGCTCGCCGTCTGGCACTTCCTCAAGCTGTGGGACGTGCTGCGGATGCTCACCCACCGGCAATGGATACCGATGCCCGACGGGGCGGGACTGTGGGCCGAAATGGAAGGACTGCTCAACCGACGCCAACGCGAATCGCGCCACCGCAAGCGCCTGCTGCTGGACATGGTGCGCGCCTACCGCCGCGCCTTCGCCGCCCTGCCCGATGCCACCGTCATCCTGGACCGCGAACTGCGCATCGAGTGGTTCAACGAGGCCGCCACCCGCCTGCTCGGCCTGCGTCACCCGAAAGACCGCGGTGCCGTCTTCACCCACTTGCTGCGCTCGCCGCGCATCGTCGACTGGCTGGCCGAACGCCGTACCGACGAACCGTTGCTGGACGTGCCCGCACCGACCGACCCCGGCGTGCGGCTGAGCCTGCGCCTGATCCCCTACGCCGACGACGGCTGGCTGCTGGTCGCCCGCGACATCACCAAGCTGATGCACTTGGAGCAGGTGCGGCGCGATTTCGTGGCCAACGTCTCGCACGAGCTGCGCACCCCGCTCACGGTCATCCACGGCTACCTCGACCTGCTCGAGCCCGAGGACGATCCGCAGATGGCGCCCATGATCGAGGAGATGCGCAAACAGTCGCAGCGGATGGCCCGGATCGTCGAGGACCTGCTCACGCTCTCACGGCTGGAAGCGCAGGAGCGCCCCGCCGAGGAAGACGTCGCCATGGCCCCGATGCTGGCCACCCTGCGCCGCGAAGCCGAGGCGATCAGCCAGGGCCGGCACCGGGTGAGCATCGAAGACAGCGCCGGCTGCGACCTGTTCGGCTCGACCAAGGACCTGCACAGCGCCTTCTCCAACTTGGTCGCCAACGCCGTGCGCCACACCCCGGCCGGCGGCGAGGTGCGCATCCGCCTGCATCCACACGGGGACGGCGTGGCGCTGGCGGTCGAGGACACCGGCCAGGGCATCCCGGCCCAGCACCTGCCGCGCATCACCGAACGCTTCTACCGTGTCTCGGCCAGCCGCTCGCGCGATTCCGGCGGCACCGGCCTGGGCCTGTCGATCGTCAAGCACGTGCTCAACCTGCACCAGGCCCGGCTGGAAATCGAAAGCGAGGTCGGCAAGGGCAGCACCTTCCGCTGCGTGTTCGGTCCCGAGCGGGTGCGGGTGCGTGCGGAAGGGGCGGTGGCATGATGCCGGGCTTGCAGGACACCGACGCGATTGGCTCCAATGCGCCGGATACGCCCTGCCCTCCGCGGGCGGACGCCACGCCTTCCGACGCCATGGACCAAGCCACGCCCGACCTGCGCGATCCCGCGCTCTATCTCAACCGTGAACTCTCGCAGCTGGAGTTCAACTACCGGGTTCTCGCCCAGGCGATGGACCCGAGCATCCCGCTGCTGGAACGGCTGCGCTTTCTCTGCATCTCCTGCACCAACCTCGACGAGTTCTTCGAGATCCGCGTCGCCGCCGTACGCCACCAGCTCGACTACGGCGGCAGCATCGGCCCGGACGGCCTGGGCGCCGCCACCGCGCTCAAGCTGATCCACGAGAAGACCAGCGGCCTGGTCGAGGCGCAGTACCGCTACTGGAACGAAGTGCTGCGCCCGGAGCTGGGCGCCGCCGGCATCCGCATCCTCGCCCGCGACGCCTGGAACGCGAAGCAGCAGCGCTGGCTGCGCAATTACTTCCGCGACGAGATCCTGCCGGTGCTCTCGCCGCTGGGCCTGGACCCGGCGCATCCGTTCCCGCGCATCCTCAACAAGTCGCTCAACATCGTCGTCGTCCTGCAAGGCAAGGACGCCTTCGGTCGCGCCGGCCACATGGCCATCGTGCGCGCCCCGCGCTCGCTGCCGCGCATCATCCAGCTACCCGAACACATCTCCGGCGGCCCGCACGACTTCGTGCTGCTCTCGGCCGTACTCGGCGCCTTCGTCGACGAGCTGTTCCCGGGCATGAAGGTCAAGGGCGCCTACCAGTTCCGCGTCACCCGCAACTCCGAGCTGTTCGTCGATGAGGAAGAAGTCGAGAATCTGGCCCTCGCGCTCAAGGACGAACTGGCCGGCCGCGGCTTCCGCCGCGCGATGCGGCTGGAGATCGCCGAGAACTGCCCCAAGCCGATCGTCAAGACGCTGCTGAAGAACTTCGACCTGCCCGACAACGCGGTGTACCGCATCAACGGCCCGGTCAACCTCAACCGTGTGATCCAGGTCTACGACCTGGTCGACCGGCCGGAACTGAAGTTCCCGCCGTTCCAGCCGCGCAAGCTGCCGCCCGAAGGCGGCACGATCTTCGAGCGTCTGCGCGAGGGCGACGTGCTGCTGCACCACCCCTTCGACTCGTTCAACAGTGTGCTCGAACTGGTGCAGACCGCTGCCATCGACCCCAACGTGCTGGCGATCAAGCAGACGCTCTACCGCACCGGTGGCGATCCGGCCCTGGTCGAGGCGCTGGTGCAGGCCGCGCGCAACGGCAAGGACGTGACCGTGGTGGTGGAACTGCGCGCGCGTTTCGACGAGGAGGCCAACATCCTGCTCGCCGACCGCCTGCAGGAGGCCGGCGTGCAGGTCGTCTACGGCGTGGTCGGCTACAAGACCCACGCCAAGATGCTGCTGATCGTCCGCCGCGAGGGCAAGAAACTGCAGCGCT
>JBEQAM010000025.1:9637-13272 GCA_041640375.1 Rehaibacterium sp.
GCGGGAGGAAGGCGGACTGCGGCGCTACGTGCACCTGGGCACCGGCAACTACCACGCCGGCACCGCCAAGGCCTATACCGACATCGGCCTGATGACCGCCGACGCCGATCTGGGCAACGACGTGCACCAGGTCTTCCAACAGCTCTCCGGCCTCGCCCCCGCGATCAAGCTCAAGCGCCTGCTGCAGTCGCCCTTCACCCTGCACGCCGCGCTGATCGCCAAGATCGAGCGCGAGGCCAGGCACGCCCGCGCCGGTCGGCGCGCCCGCATCGTCGCCAAGATGAACGCGATCAACGAGCCGGGGGTGATCCGCGCGCTCTACGAGGCTTCGCAGGCCGGCGTGCGGATCGACCTGATCGTGCGTGGCGCCTGCTGCCTGCGCCCGGGCGTGCCCGGCGTGTCCGAGAACATCCGCGTGCGCTCGGTGGTCGGCCGTTTCCTCGAACACAGCCGCGTGTACTGGTTCGCCAACAACGGCGCACCCGAAATCTTCTGCGCCAGCGCCGACTGGATGGAACGCAACCTGCTGCGCCGGGTGGAGACCTGCTTCCCGATCCTCGACCCGCGCCTGGCCGGCCGCGTGTTCGACGAGGAACTGGCCAACTACCTCGCCGACAACACCCAGTCGTGGGAGCTGCAGGCCGACGGCAGCTACCGCCGGATCAAGCCCGAAGGCGACGAGATGCCGCACTCGGCGCAGGCCGCACTGCTCGCCAAACTGTGCAACTGAGTCCATGCCGCTGACACCGACCCCCGCCACCAAACTCACCGACGGCGAACTGCTGGCGGCGGTGGACCTGGGCTCCAACAGCTTCCACATGGTGGTGGCGCGCTATGTGTTGGGCCAGCTGCGCATCGTCGACCGACTGCGCGAAACGGTCCGGCTGGCCGACGGTCTCGACGGTCACGGCGGTCTGGACCCGATCGCCTTGCAGCGCGCGCTCGACTGCCTGTCGCGCTTCGGCCAGCGCGTGCGCACCCTCCCCCATCACCGCGTCCGCGCCGTCGCCACCAATACCGTGCGCCTGCTGCGCGTGCCGCAGTCCTTCCTGCTGCCGGCCGAGACCGCGCTCGGTCACCCGATCGAAGTCGTCTCCGGCCGCGAGGAGGCGCGCCTGATCTATCTCGGCGTCGCCCACGGCCAGCCGCCGAGCGGCCGGCGCCGGCTGGTCATGGACATCGGCGGCGGCTCCACCGAATTCATCATCGGCGAGCGCTTCGAAGCGCTGGAGCGCGAATCGCTGCAGATGGGCTGCGTCGCCACCACCAAACGCTTCTTCGGCAACGGCAAGCTCTCACGTAAGCGCTGGAAGGAGGCGCTGACCGAGATCGCCGCCGAGTTTCAACAGTTCGCCGCCGCCTACCGCGCCCGCGGCTGGGAAGAGGTGATCGGCTCCTCCGGCACCATCAAGGCCATCGGCGAGATCGCCCAGGCCATGAAACTCGGCCGCGGCGCCATCACGGCCGCCGCCCTGGCCGGCATCCGCGACCGGCTGCTGGGCTTCGAGCGCATCGAGGACATCCGCCTGCCCGGCCTCTCCGATGAACGTCGCCCGGTCATCGCCGGCGGCCTGCTGGTGCTCGAAGCCGCCTTCCAGGAGCTCGAGCTGAATCGCATGCAGGTCAGCAAGACCGCCATGCGCGAGGGTGTGCTGTACGACATGATCGGCCGCGCCAGCGACGCCGACCCCCGCGACGCCTCGATCCGCGCCCTGGCCGAACGCTACGCGGTGGACACCGCCCAGGCCGAACGGGTCGAGCGCACCGCCCTCATGCTGTTCGACCAGGTCGCCGAACACTGGGCGCTGGGCGAAGAGGAGCGCCGCATGCTCGCCTGGGCCGCCCGCATCCATGAGCTCGGCCTGGCCATCGCCCACAGCCAGCACCACGTCCACGGCGCCTACCTGATCGAACACTCCGACATCGCCGGCTTCTCCAAACAGGAGCAGCAGGTACTGGCCGCGCTCGTCCGCTGCCAGCGCCGCGGCATCCCCGGCACCGTCCTCGACGCCCTGCCCGACCGCCTCGCCCTCGGCGCCCTGCGCTGCGTGATCCTGCTGCGCCTCGCCGTCCTCCTGCACCGCAGCCACGACCCCGCCCCGCTGCCGCCGATGCAGTTCGTCGCCGACACCCGCGAAATCGAACTGCGCCTGCCCAAACGCTGGCTCGACGCCCACCCCCTCACCCGCGCCGACCTCGACACCGAGCGCGAGCACCTGGCGGATATCGGGTTCCGGCTGGGCGTCAAGGCGGGCTGAGGCAAGCGCCGCGCGGGATCATCGCGGGGTCGTTCCCGATCTTGGGGCACGTGGGGCGTGGTGGATGCCCGCCAGCGGATCAGGCGGCGGTTCTACCCGACCAAGGCCCGGCGCGAACCGGCGTGCCCGACCACGTCCAGAGGTCCTGCAACCCGATGCGCCGACATGGTTCGAGTGGCGACCTGTCGCCCGCAGCGTGCCAGCAGCACCGAGCGCGACCAGGGTCCTGAGTGTCTGCGGAACCCTGGACGATTCAGCATCTCCGCCGCGTCGAGCGCGCACGATGCGCTGCCGGAACGGCTCTGGCGCCGGGTCGAACGCGGCCTGGCGCGAGCCTCGACACCAGAGGCCTGCGCCGGCCTCGCCGACCTGTATCCGAGCCATGCCGACTTCGTCGCCCGTTACCAGACGCTTGCGCCGGGATTCGCCCAGCACCTGGCCGCGGCAATGAAGGCGCTCGCGGCACGTCGCAAGCAGCCGGCCATGCGATCAGACCTGCCGGTGCCCGTTCCGGGGCCGGCATGATCCCGTTCGCTGCGCGCAGCATCGCCCTGCCCCAGGGCTCGGGCGATCGGACCGGCCGCCCGAACCATGCGCAGCGGGCCGCTCACCGCCCCGACCATCGGACGGCTGAACCGCAGCGCGCCATGTCATCGCGCCGTCATCGCACCGTCATGCCGGCGGAACAGCACGCGCCGAGACTTTGCCAAACGCGGAGACCGGCATGCGCTTGACCCTCGTCACCGAGACTTACCCGCCCGAAGTCAACGGCGTGGCGCTCACCGTCGCCAGCCTCGAAAGCGGGCTGCGGGCGCAGGGCCACGATGTGTGTGTGGTGCGGCCACGGCAACCGGGCCACGACGATGCACCTGGCGATCACCTACTGGTGCGCGGCGCGGCCCTGCCCCGCTATCCGGGCCTGCGCTTCGGCCTGCCGTCCGGGGGCGCACTGCGGGCGCGATGGCGGCGCGAGCGGCCGGATGCGGTCTACGTCGCCACCGAGGGGCCGCTGGGCTGGTCGGCGGTGGGCGCGGCGCGCAGCCTGGGCATTCCCGTCAGCACCGGCTTCCACACGCGCTTCGACGATTACGTGGGCCGCTACGCCACCCCGCTGCTGTCGCCGCTGGTGTTCGCCGGCATGCGGCGCTTCCACAACCGCGCCGACGCCACGCTCGTGCCGACCGATGAGCTGGCCGGTTTCCTGCGCGCCCGGGGCTTCCGCCGCGTGGAACTGTTGCGGCGCGCGGTGGACACCGAATTGTTCGACCCGTCGCGCCGCGACCCGGCCCTGCGCGCAGCCTGGGGGCTGCGCGA
The DNA here is from genome assembly GCA_041640375.1 of Rehaibacterium sp. Classification (GTDB taxonomy): domain Bacteria; phylum Pseudomonadota; class Gammaproteobacteria; order Xanthomonadales; family Xanthomonadaceae; genus Rehaibacterium. Next base: position 13,210 of record JBEQAM010000025.1, read on the forward strand.
CGAGGCGCTGGCGGTGATCCATGTCGGCCGCATCGCACCGGAGAAAAACCTCGACCTCGCCGT
>JBEQAM010000026.1:0-13082 GCA_041640375.1 Rehaibacterium sp.
GTCGGCGCCGGTTTCGCGGGGTTGAATACCGCGCGCGGACGGGCCGAGCGCGGATACCGTGGCGTCACGCTGCTGGAGTCGGAGCGGATCGCCCATGGTGCTTCCGGCCGCAACGGCGGCTTTGTGTTCGGTGGCTTTTCGCGCGGTGAGGCAGCGCTGCTGCGCGAGCTTGGGCCGGAGCGGGCGCGACGACTGTATCGCGGCACCCTGGATGCCGTCGCGCTGATTCGAGATCGTTGCTCGCAGTATCGGATCGCCTGCGATCCGACGCCTTCCGGCGTGCTCTGGGCAAACTGGTTCCGTGATCCCGAAGTGCTGCGTGCACGTCAGCACCTGCTGGCCGAGCATTACGGCGTGCACTGGGACTGGGTGCCGCAGGCGGAACTGCGCACTCTCCTGCTTTCGCGGCGATACGGCGACGCACTCCGGGAGCGCGAGGCGATGCATATCCATCCGCTCAACTACGCTCTCGGCCTGGCCCGGGCCGCATCCGAGCGCGGCGTGGCGATCCACGAGCACTCGCCCGCGGTCGGTTTGGCGCGCGATGGCGCCGGTTGGCGCGTGCGCACCGCCGAAGGCGAGGTTCGCGCCCGGCATGTGGTGCTGGCCTGCGGCGGCTATCTGGCCGGCCTGCACCGGCGCGTGGATGCCGGCGTGATGCCGATCGCGACCTACGTGATGGTGACCGAGCCGCTCGGTACACACATGCGCGAGGCGATCCGCACCGATGCCGCCGTGTACGACACGCGCTTCGCCTTCGACTACTACCGTCCCTTGCCCGACACGCGGCTGCTGTGGGGTGGGCGCATTTCGATCCTCGATCGCCCGCCCGATGCGGTGAAGCGGTTGCTGTACCGCGACATGCTCAAGGTCTTCCCGCAGCTCGATGGCGTGCGCATCGACTATGCCTGGTCGGGGCTGATGAGCTATGCCCGTCACCAGATGCCCCAGATCGGCGAGATCGAGCCGGGGCTGTGGCTGGCGCAAGCCTTCGGCGGCCATGGCGTGGCGCCGACCACTTTTGCCGGCGAGCTGCTGGCCGCCGCGATCGCGGAGGGCGATACCCGCTGGCGGGACTTCGCCGACTATGGCCTGATCCCGGCGCTCAAGCCCGCCGGACTGATCGGCGCCCAGCTCACCTACTGGTGGCTGGCGTTTCGGGATGCCTGGAAAGACTGGCGAGAGCGGACATCGGTCTGACTGGCGCCTCGGTCGATCCGTGTCGCTGCGATTGCGGCAAACTGCCGACATGAACGAGACCATCTGCTGGCAGGATTTCGAGCGTGTCGTCATCGCCGCCGGCACCGTGCTGCGCGTGGAGGATTTCCCGGAGGCCCGCAAACCGGCCTGGAAACTGTGGGTCGATTTCGGCCCGCACGGCATCAAGAAGACCAGCGCGCAGATCAAGGCGCTCTACCGGCCCGGGGATCTGGTCGGCCGGCAGATCGTCGGCGTGATCAACTTTCCGCCCAAGCAGGTCGGGCCGTTCGTGTCCGAGTTCCTGCTGACCGGCTTCCCGACCGACGAGGGCGTCGTCATTGCCACCGTCGAACGCCCGGTGCCGAACGGTACCCGGCTGGCCTGAAGAAACGCACGCAAGGAAGCGAAATCACTCACGGCGCATGCTCACGGCGCATGGGAGAGAAGCAGAGGAGGCAGCGCAGATACATGCGAGGACTCTGCGAGCCTCCGTTCTTCTCCGCCTTTCTGTGTGCGCCTTTTTGTCTGCGCTACACCGCTTCGAACAGACCCGCCGCCCCCATGCCGGTGCCGATGCACATGGTGACCATACCGTACTTGAGCCCGCGTCGGCGCAGACCGTGGACCAGGGTGGCGGTGCGGATCGCACCGGTGGCGCCGAGCGGATGGCCGAGCGCGATGGCGCCGCCGAGCGGGTTCACACGCGCCGGATCCAGCGCGCAGTCCCGGATCACTGCCAGTGCCTGCGCGGCGAAGGCTTCGTTGAGTTCGATCCAGTCGAGCCGATCTTTCGACAGGCCTGCCTGCCGGAGCACCTTGGGAATGGCCGCGATCGGGCCGATGCCCATCACTTCCGGGCGCACGCCGGCCACCGAGAAACCGACGAAACGCGCCAACGGCGTCAGGCCGTAGTCCTTGATTGCCTGTTCGGAGGCCACCAGCACCGCGCCGGCGCCGTCGGACATCTGCGAGCTGTTGCCTGCGGTCACGCTGCCGCCCAGGCGGAACACCGGTCGCAGCTTCGCCAGCCCCTCGGCGCTGGTATCGGCGCGCGGGCCTTCGTCGTGCTCGACCAGCAACTCACGGACGCGGACGGCACCGCCGCCGAGATCGGGCTGGCGTGAAATCACCCGATACGGGGTGATCTCGGGGCGGTGATGCCCATGCCGTAGGCGATGGCGACGTTCTCGTCCCTGGCGAACACCTGCGGACTGAGGGCGACCTTGTTGCCCATCATCGGCACCATCGACATCGACTCGGTGCCGCCGGCGATGACCAGGTCGGCCTCGCCGAGCCGGATGCGATCGGCCGCCATCGCCACCGCCTGCAGGCCCGAGGAGCAGAAGCGGTTGATGGTCTGTGCGGCGATGGTGTTCGGCAGCCCGGCCAGCAGCACGCCGATGCGCGCCACGTTCATGCCCTGCTCGCCTTCGGGCATGGCGCAGCCGATGATCACGTCCTCGATCCGGCCGACGTCGATGCCCGGCGCCTGTGCGACCACGGCGCGCAGGACGTGCGCCAGCATTTCGTCGGGACGAGTGTTGCGGAACACGCCGCGCGGCGCCTTGCCGACCGGCGTGCGGGTAGCGGCGACGATGTAGGCGTCTTGGATCTGCTTGCTCATTGGAACGTCCTTGGGTCGGTAACCGGCAGCCGGCAATCGGTGGCCGGAAAACTTCGGAATGCGGGCTTTCCGGTTGCCGGTTGCCGGCTACCGGTTCCCATCGCTCAATTCCTCAAAGGCTTGCCCGTCTTCAGCATGTGCGCGATGCGCTCCTGCGTCCTGGGCATCTGCGCCAGCGCGACGAAATGTTCGCGCTCCAGTCGCAGCAGCCAGTCCTCGTCCACCAGCGCGCCGCGATCGACCTCGCCGCCGCACAGCACGGTGGCGATGCGGCTGGCGATCTCGTAGTCGTGCTCGGAGATGAAGCGGCCTTCGAGCATGTTGACCAGCATCATCTTGAAGGTGGCGATGCCGACATCGCCGGCGACCGGGATGCGCCGGCCGGGCAGCGGTGGCCGATAGCCGCTCTCGGCCAGTGCACGTGCCTGCGCCCTGGCGATGTGCAGCAGCTCGTGGGCGTGGAAGGCGACCACATCGCTCTCGCGCAGCAGCCGGAACTCCTTGGCCTCGATCGCCGAGCCGGACACCTTGCCCATGGCGATGGTTTCGAAGTACGGCTTGAGCGCGGCAAAGACATCACCGCCCGGGCCGGCCGCCACGGCGGCACGGCGGGCAATTTCCTTCAGGCCGCCGCCGGCCGGCAGCAGACCGACGCCGGCTTCGACCAGGCCGACGTAGCTCTCCAGCGCGGCGACGGTGCGCGCCGCGTGCATCTGGAACTCGCAGCCGCCGCCGAGGGCCAGGCCGCGCACAGCCGCGACCACCGGCACCAGCGAATACTTGATGCGCTGGCTGGTGGCCTGGAAGTTGGCGACCATCGCCTCGAACTCGGCCAGCTTGCCGGCCTGCAGCAAGGCGAGCGCACCGGCGAGGTCGGCGCCGGCCGAGAACGGCTCGCGCGGCTGCCAGATCACCAGACCGGCGAAGTCCCGCTCGGCCACATCGATGGCCTGTTGCAGGCCGGTCAGCACGCCGTCGGAGACGGTGTTCATCTTGGTCTTGAAACTGGCCACGGCGATGCCGTCGCCGTCGTGCCACAGGCGCAGCGCTTCGGTCTCGAACACCGTTTCGCCAGGCGCGAAGTGCTCGCCGAGGACCGGGTCAGGGAAGCGCTGGCGGGCGTAGACGACCAGCGAGGAGCGCGGCCTGGTGGCGTTCGCCGACGGGCTGTAGCTGCCGTCCGGTCCATGCACGCCGGTGCGGCCGTCACTCACCCAGGCCGGCAGGGCGGCATCGCTCATCGCCTTGCCGGCGGTGATGTCCTCGGCGATCCAGCCGGCCACCTCGCGCCACCCAGCGGCCTGCCAGGTCTCGAAGGGGCCCTGCTGCCAGCCGTAGCCCCAGCGGATCGCCAGGTCGACGTCGCGGGCGGTGTCGGCGATATCGGCCAAGTGGAAGGCGCTGTAGTGGAACAGGTCGCGGAAGCAGGCCCACAGGAACTGCGCCTGTTTGTGCCCGCAGGCACGCAGGCGGGCGAACTTCTCGACCGGGTTCTTGAGCTTGAGGATCTCGACCACTTCCGGCGCGACCTCGGCCCCGGCGGGACGGTAATCCTGTTTGGCCAGATCGACCACATGGATGTCCTTGCCGGACTTGCGGAAGATGCCGGCACCGGTTTTCTGGCCGAGCGCGCCTTTGGCGATCAGTCCCGACAGCCAGTCGGGCGTCTTGAAGTAACGATGCCACGGATCGTTGGGCAGCGTGTCGGCCATGGTCCTGATGACATGCGCCATGGTGTCCAGGCCGACCACATCGGCGGTGCGGTAGGTGGCCGACTTGGGCCGGCCGACCAGCGGGCCGGTCAGCGCATCGACCTCGTCGAAGCCCAGGCCGAACTGCGCGGTGTGGTGCATCGTCGCCAGGATCGAGAACACACCGATGCGGTTGCCGATGAAGTTCGGCGTGTCGCGGGCATAGATCACGCCCTTGCCGAGCGTCGTGGTGAGGAAGGTTTCCAGCCCCTCCAGTACCGCCCGATCGGTGTCCTCGCACGGGATCAGTTCGGCCAGGTGCATGTAGCGCGGCGGGTTGAAGAAATGCACGCCGCAGAAACGCGGACGCACCGCCGCGGGCAGGGCCGAGGCCATGGCATTGATCGACAGGCCGGAGGTGTTGGAGGCGACCACCGCATGCGGCGCGATGTGCGGCGCGATCTTCGCGTACAGATCGCGCTTCCAGTCCATCCGTTCGGCGATGGCCTCGATGATCAGATCGCAGTCGGCCAGCAGCGACAGGTGCTGGTCGTAGTTGGCCGGGGTGATTTCCGCCGCCAGCGCCTTGCTGGCCAGCGGGGCGGGGGAGAGCTTGCCGAGGTTGGCAATGGCCTTGTCGACGATGCCGTTGGGCGCGCCGTCTTTCGCGGGCAGGTCGAACAGGACCGTCTCGACGCCAGCGTTGGTCAGGTGGGCGGCGATCTGTGCGCCCATCACGCCGGCGCCGAGCACGGCTGCTTTGCGGACATGGAGTTTCGACATGGTCGGGTTCCGGTTGTAAGGGGAGGGTGGGCCGGCGCCGGCCGGCCCATCGGGTATGGAAGGGTTACTCGGCGCGCAGGCCGGCGGCGGCGAAGCGGATCAGTTCGCGCGCCGCACGCTCACAGTGCTGCTGTTCGCCGACCCCGGCCGGGCGCTTGATCAGGCCGAAGTCGGCCATGGCATAGGTCAGCGCGCCAGCGGTGAAGTCCAGCCGCCAGTACAGCTCCTCCTTGCCCAGGCCGGGCAGGCAGGCGGCGATGGCCTTGGCGAATTCGCGCAGCACATGGCCGTAGTTGTCGGAGAGGAACTTGCGCAAGCGGTCGTTTTTCTCCGCATAGGCGCGAGCCAGCACGCGGACGAAGGCCGAACCGCCATGACGGTCGAGCGTCAGCGCCAGCGCCGGCTCGATGAAGGCGGCCAGGATCGCCTCCAGCGAGCCGGGCGAGTCGGCCAGCGCGGCCTTCAGTGCCTTGAGCCGGTTCTCGCTCAACTCGTCCAGTCGGCGCCGGAACACCTCGTTGACCAGGTTCTCCTTGCTGCCGAAGTGGTAGTTGACGGCGGCGATGTTGACGTCGGCGCGACTGGTCACCTGACGCAGCGAGGTGCCGGCGAAGCCGAATTGTGCGAACAGCTCCTCGGCCGCGCCGAGGATGCGTTCCTTGGTGTTGAAGTGGGTCGTGGCGGTCACGGCGGGCTTGTTTGAATGGCGCGATTGAAACGATCGTTTCAGATACTGGCCTTGAACCGGCGGCAGGTCAACCGTCTGCCATCGGGCGCTGTTCGCCAGCGGGGGAAATCGGGTAGAATTTGCGGCTGGAGTTTTATCTAAGCCCGCGATTTTCGCGGGTTTTGTGTTAGCGTGGCCGTCCGCGGCCAAGGTTTCCCTCACGTCCCCTTACGGAGTCCCCATGGCGCTGGAGCGCACCATTTCCATCATCAAGCCCGATGCCGTCGCCAAGAACGTCATCGGCGAAATCTACGCCCGCTTCGAGAAGGCCGGCCTCAGGATCGTCGCCGCCAAGATGAAGCACCTCACCCGCAAGGAGGCCGAGGGCTTCTACGCCGTGCATCGCGAGCGTCCGTTCTTCAACGCACTGGTCGAGTTCATGACCTCCGGCCCGGTGATGATCCAGGTGCTGGAAGGTGAGAATGCTGTGGCCAGGAACCGCGAGCTGATGGGCGCCACCAACCCGAAGGAAGCCGCGCCGGGCACCATCCGCGCGGATTTCGCCGAGTCGATCGACGCCAATGCCGTGCACGGTTCGGACAGCCCGGAGAATGCGGCGATCGAGATCGCCTACTTCTTCGCCGCCACCGAACTTTGCCCGCGCTGAGTCGTGATGCCGTGACCGAGGCCGCCGCCAGGATCAATCTGCTCGACCTCGATCGCGAGGGGCTGGAGCGCTTCTTCGCCGAAACCCTCGGCGAGAAGCGCTTCCGCGCCCATCAGGTGATGAAGTGGATCTACCACCAGCACGTCACCGACTTCTCACAGATGACCGACGTGGGCAAGGCGTTGCGCGCCAAGCTCGAAGCCCACGCCGAAATCCGCCCGCCGCGCGTGCAGTTCGACAAGCCCTCGGCGGACGGCACCCACAAGTGGCTGCTGGGGATGGATGCGGGCAATGCCATCGAGACCGTCTTCATTCCCGACAAGGGCCGCGGCACGCTGTGCGTGTCCAGCCAGGTCGGTTGCGGGCTGAACTGCCAGTTCTGCTCCACCGCGACCCAGGGCTTCAACCGCAACCTGTCGACCGCCGAGATCATCGGCCAGGTCTGGGTGGCCTCCAGGCACCTGGGCAACAGGGCTCACGTCCACCGCAAGCTCACCAATGTGGTGATGATGGGCATGGGCGAGCCACTGCTGAACTTCGACAACGTCGTTCGGGCGATGAGCCTGATGCGTGACGATCTCGGCTTCGGTCTGGCCAACAAGCGCGTCACGCTCTCCACCGCCGGCCTGGTGCCGATGATCGACCGGCTCGGCATGGAGAGTGACGTGGCGCTGGCGGTGTCGCTGCACGCGCCCAACGACGAGCTGCGCACGCAGCTGGTGCCGCTGAACAGGAAATACCCGATCGCCGAACTGATGGCCGCCTGCGTGCGCTACCTGCGCCATCGCAGGAAGGGCGAGTCCATCACCTTCGAATACACCCTGATGAAGGGCGTGAACGACGACCCGGCCACCGCGCGCGAGCTGGCGCGGCTGATGCGCAGGTTCTGCAACCAAGTGCAGTACGCGGACGCGGCCAAGGTCAACCTGATTCCGTTCAACCCCTTCCCCGGCACGCGCTTCGAGCGCAGCGACGAAGCGGCGATCCGCGCTTTCCAGAAGATCCTGCTCGACGCCGGGGTGCTCACCATGGTCCGCCGCACCCGTGGCGACGATATCGATGCCGCGTGCGGCCAGTTGAAGGGGCAGGTCATGGATCGCACCCGCCGGCAGGCCGAGTTCCGCAAGAAGCTCGAACGGGAAGGGCTCTCGCATGAGGCGGCGTGACCTGTCGGCGCTGGCGCTGGCGGTGTTGCTGGTCGGTTGCGCCGGCAGCGGAGCTCGCCCCGGCGCCAGCGACGAGCGCGCGCGCCTGGCCACGCAGAATGTCGCGATGGGTCAGCAGTACCTGGAGAAGGGCATGTACGAGATCGCCCTGCAGCGCCTCCAGGAAGCCCTGCGTCACGACCCGCGCTCCGCCGACGCGCACAGCCTGCTCGGCGTGCTGTACGAACGGATCGGTCGCCCCGCGCTGGCCGAAGAGCACTACGGCCGCTCGGTCCGTCTGGCTCCCGAGCGCGGCGCCATTCTCAACAACTACGGCGCTTGGCTGTGTCGCAACGGCCGTCCGGCCGAAGCCGGGGAGTGGTTCGTCCGTGCGCTCGACGATCCCTTCTACCGCACGCCGGTCGCCGCACTCGCCAACGCCGGCACCTGCGCCATGCTCGCCGGACGCCCCGAGCAGGCCGAGGAGTACTTCCGGCGGGTGCTGGACTTCGATGCCAACCATCTCGACAGCCTCCACCAGCTGACCGTGCTGAGCTACGCCAAGGGCGACCTGCTGCGGGCGCGGGCCTTCTCCCAGCGGCGGCTCGCGGGGGGCGCCCCGGACCCGGGCGTGCTGGAGCTGGCCGCGCGCATCGAGGACGGATTGGGCGACAACGCCGCCGCGAACCGTTATCGTGCGCGTTTGCGTACCGAGTTTCCCGATTACCGCCCGACCTCGCCTGATTCTCCCAGGACGCCATGACCCCGGATCAAAGCGCAGACAACGAGAACGCCTTTCGTACGCCGGGCTCGCGTTTCCGTGAGGCCCGCTCGGCCCGGGGGCTGAGCATCGAAGCCGCCGCCGCGAGGCTGAGGATTCCCATGTCCGTCGTCGAGGCCATCGAACGCGACGACTACGGCGCGTTGGGTGCGGCGATCTATGTCCGCGGCCATTGCACCGCCTATGCCCGCCTGCTCGGACTGGCCCCGGATATCGTCGAGGACGCCTGCCGCCAGAGTCGCAGCGAGCCGCCGCCGCTGGTGCCGATGGCGCCCAGCACGCGCCTGCAGCGGTTCACCGACCGGGCGGCCCGCCGTGCCGTCTACATCGTGCTGACCGGCGCGATCGTGTTGCCGGTGATCTGGTACGCGACCCAGGAGGCCCCCGAGATCGCCCGCGTCAATCTCAGCCCCCTGGACGTGCCGCCCGGTGGCCAGGCGCCGTTGGCCGACATCGTTGCGGCGATCCCGGCTGGCGAGCTTCCAGCCGCGCGCCAGCGGGAGGAGTCCGACTACCCGGTGGTGGCCTCGCTGGCGCCGCCCTACGCCAAACCGGCGGTGGCAGACGAGGTCGCCGCGGACGCATCGACCGAGGATGCGCCGGCCTGGCTGGTACTCAGCTTCAATGGGCCGAGCTGGGTCGAGGTCTTCGCTGCCGACGGCACCCGTATCGAGCAGGCCTTGCTGGGTCCCGGCAGCGAGCGCCGTTATGCCCCCGGTCAGGTGGCTCGCATCACGCTGGGCAATGCCGAAGCGGTCGAAGTCCGGCAAGATGGCAAGACGGTCGATCTGAGTGCCTACCGTCGGGCCAACGTCGCACGGTTTACGGTATCCTCCGACGGCACGCTGGCGCCCGTCGGCGGCTGATCCCGGCGACTCTTCCAATTTTCTCTTTGCGATGCCCGGATGATCCATCCGGGCCCTGAGGCTCATGAGCGAACTAGACGAACTCGAACAGGGCGAACGCGTCCGCAACTGGCTGCGGCAGAACGGCAGCACCATCGTCACCGGCATCGCGCTCGGCGTGGCCATGATTTTCGGCTGGCAGTGGTGGCAGGGCAGCCGGACCGAGCACCGGCTCACCGCGGCCACCCACTACGAGGCGCTGGTCGAGGCCGCCGAACGTGGCGAGCGCGATACTGTCCAGACGCTCGCCGGCACGCTCGCTCAAAGCTATGCGGATACACCGTACGCGATCCTGGCGGCGCTGCGCCTGGCCGAAGTGCAGGCGACCGCCGGCGAGAACGAGGCCGCCCTGGCCACGCTCGAGGCTGCCAGCGGAAAGAGCCCCGACCCGGCCCTGAACGAGCTGCTGCAGCTGCGCAGCGCGCGCCTGGAGATCGCTCTGGGCCGCCACGAGCAGGCCTTGGCCCGACTGGCGCGCGTGGGCGACGCCTATGCGGCGCTGGCCCATGAGCTGCGTGGCGATGCCCATCTTGCGCTGGGGCGTACCGGCGAGGCGCTGGCGGCGTACCAGGAGGCCCTGACGCGCATGGATGCCGCTGCGCCGGCGCGTCCGATCGTGCAGATGAAGCATGACGATCTGGCGGCCGCGGCCGGGTCTACGGAGTCGTGAACATGATGCGTCGCCTGATCGTCCTCCTCGCCTGCGCCGCCCTGCTGGCCGGTTGCGGTACCCGTGTCGGCAAGTGGTTCGGCTCGTCCAGCAAGGACAACGTCGATGCGCCGGCGGAGCTGACCGATTTCACGCCCGGCGTGGGTGTCAGCAAGCTGTGGTCCCTGAGGCTCGGCAAGGGTGAGCGTCGGCTCTGGATCCGTCAGGCCCCCGCGGTCGTGGAAGGGCGTGTCTATGCCGCCACCCTGCAGGGCCGGGTCGTCGCCCTCGACCTCGAGAGCGGACGCGAGTTGTGGCGCAGCGAGACCGGCATGCGGCTCTCCGGCGGCCCCGGTGCTGCCGGCGGTTTCGTCGTGGTCGGCAGTCTCGATGGGGACGTGCTGGCACTCGATGCCGACAGCGGTGCCGAGCGCTGGCGTACTCGCGTGTCCTCCGAAGTGATTTCGCGTCCGCTCCTCGCCCAGGGCATGGCGGTGGTGCGCAGCAATGACGGCCGGGTTTTCGGGCTGGACCTCGGCGAGGGCACGCGGCGCTGGGTCTTCGATCGCGGCATCCCGGCGCTGACCGTGCGTGGTAACGCCTCGCCGGTCCTCGGTCAGGGACTGGTGTACCTGGGTTACGATGACGGCACCGTGGTCGCCCTGCGTGTCCAGGACGGCCTGCGTGTCTGGGAGCAGGTGGTCGCCGAGCCGGACGGACGCAGCGAGCTGGAACGCATGGCCGACGTCGATGGCGATCTGCAGGTCGGCCTGAGCGAGGTCTTCGCGATCAGCTTCAAGGGCCAGATGCTGGCGATGGACGCCGCCAACGGCCGCCCGCTGTGGGGCCGCGACACTGGCAGCTACGCGGGGCTGGCCCTGCTCGGCGACCGCCTGGTCGTCGCCGACAAGGCCGGCAGCGTCTGGGCGATCGACCGCAACAGCAGCGGTGCGCTGTGGCGACAGGAGGCGTTGGCGCACCGCTGGCTGACCACGCCGGCGGTGCAGGGCGACTACGCCGTGGTGGGCGACCTCGAGGGCTATCTGCACTGGCTGCGACTGGACAGCGGCGAGCTGGCGGCGCGCGTCCGCCTGGGCAAGGAGCCGATCCGTGCCACGCCGCAGGTCTCGCCGGAGGGCATCCTCGTGGCGATCGATACCCACGGCGAGCTGGCCGCCTACCGCCTTGGCGGTCCATAAGCCCGTCCCCGGAGTTCCCCCGCCATGCTTCCCCTGGTTGCGCTGGTCGGGCGCCCCAACGTCGGCAAGTCGACGCTGTTCAACGCGCTCACCCGCACCCGCGACGCGCTGGTGCACGACCAGCCGGGCGTCACGCGCGACCGTCATTACGGGGTGTGTCGGCTGGTCGAGGGGCGCGAGTTCGTCCTCGTCGATACCGGCGGCATCGCCGGCGAGGACGAGGGGCTGGCCGGGCTGACCGCGCAGCAGGCGCGGGCCGGCGCCGAGGAAGCCGACCTGGTGCTGTTCGTGGTCGACGCTCGCGAGGGGCCAGCCGGGCTGGACCAGGACATCCTCGACTGGCTGCGCAAGACCGCCAAGCCGGTCCTGCTGGTGGTCAACAAGATCGACGGCGTCAACGAGGACGCCGCCCTGGCCGATTTCGCCCGCTTCGGCCTGCCGGTGGTGCTGCCGGTCTCGGCCGCGCACCGGCAGGGCTTGGACGATCTGCTCGACGAGGTGCTGGCGCGCCTGCCGGAGGATGGCGACGCCGCCGCGCTGGAGCACGACCCCGAGCGCATCGCCATCGCCTTCGTCGGTCGCCCCAATGTGGGCAAGTCCACGCTGGTCAACCGCCTGCTCGGCGAGGAGCGGATGATCGCCTCCGACGTGCCCGGCACCACCCGCGACTCCATCGCGGTGGACCTGGAGCGCGACGGTCGCAAGTACCGCCTGATCGACACCGCCGGCATCCGCCGCAAGTCCAAGGTCGAGGAGGCGATCGAGAAGTTCAGCGTCATCAAGACCCTGCAGTCGATCGCCGTGTGCGAGGTCGCGGTGGTGATGCTCGACGCCAGCGAGGGCGTCACCGACCAGGACGCCACCGTGCTCGGCCATGTGCTCGAATCCGGCCGCGCGCTGGTGGTGGCGGTCAACAAGTGGGATGGCCTGAGCACGTATCAGCGCGAGCAGGTGCAGGCGCTGCTGAGCCGCAAGCTCGCCTTCGTGGAGTGGGCCGAGGTGGTGTTCATCTCCGCCAAACACGGCTCGGGCCTGAAGGAGCTGTTCCGGGCCATCCATCGCGCCCATGCCTCGGCGACGCGCGAATTCACCACATCGGAAGTGACCAGGGCGCTGGAAATCGCTTACGACAGCTTCCCGCCGCCAGCGGTGCGCGGTCATGCGGCGAAGATGCGCTATGCCCACCCGGGCGGCGCCAATCCGCCGGTGTTCATCGTGCATGGCTCGCGCCTGCGTTCGCTGCCCGACAGTTACCGGCGCTATCTGGAGAACTTCTTTCGCAAGCGCTTCAAGCTGGTCGGCACGCCGATCCGCTTCGAGTTCCGCGAGGGCAGCAATCCCTACGAGGGCAAGAAGAACGAGCTGACCGAGCGGCAGATCCAGCGCAAGCGCCGCCTGATGCGGCACGTCAAGCGCAAGTGATCGCCCCAGACGGACTGACGCTCGGCATCATCGCGGGTGGCGCGGCCACCCGTCTGCAGGGGCGCGACAAGGCGTGGCTGCAGCTGCACGACGAGCCGCTGGTGCAGCGACTCGTGCGCGTATTCGCCGGCCGGGTATCGGCCACGTGGATCAGCGCAAATCGGGACCTGGGGCGTTACGCCGCGGCAGGCCTGCTCGCCGTGCCCGACCGCGTCGCTGCCCGGCCGGGACCGCTGGCCGGCATCGATGCCCTGCTCGCCGCCTGTCCGACGCCCTGGCTGCTGACCGTGCCGGTCGATCTGCTGCACCCGCCGCCGGATCTGCCCGAGCGCCTGCACGCGGCCTGTGG
>JBEQAM010000027.1:0-6369 GCA_041640375.1 Rehaibacterium sp.
CGAGGCGCAGAGCTTTGCCGAGTTCAAGCGCGAGAACCCCGACCCGAACGCGCCCTACGAGCTCAGCGCGCAAGGCATCGAGATGTCGGTGTTTCGGCCCGACAGCCCGCGCATTCCGTTCGAGTGGCGCGATCTGCCCACCGGCGTCTACGACTACAAGGACCCGCTGGTGCCCGGCCGCGCCGGCCACTTCAAGCTGGCGGTCGACCGCTACGACGACATGGTGGTGTTCGTCCGCTACGGCTACGGCAGCCGCACGCTCGACCAGCAGCAGCTCTACGTCACCCTGGCGGTGTCGATCGTGCTGTTCTCGGCGGTGGCGCTGGCTTTCGGCCTGTGGCTGTCGTCGCGGGTGATGCGGCCGGTGACCGATCTGGTCTCGCGCATCCGTGCCTACCGCGGCAGCGAGATGCCGGAGAAGCTCGCCCCGCGCTTCGCCGACGACGAGGTCGGCGAGCTGGCCGCCGCGCTCGACGAGTACGCCGAGCGGCTGACCGAACGGGTGCAGCGCGACCGTGAGTTCAACGCCGACGTCAGCCACGAGCTGCGCACGCCGCTGGCGGTGATCCGCGGCGCCACCGAGCTGATGCTGGCCAACCCCGACCTGGCGCCGAAGATGCGCGAGCGGCTCGAACGCATCGCCCGCGCCGAGCAGCAGTGCACCCACCTGATCACCGCCCTGCTGATGCTCTCGCGCAACGAGCGTGGCAGCGGCCGTACCCACCTGTTCCAGCTCGCCGAGCAACTGGCCGAGGCCAACCGCATCCAGCTCGCCGGCAAGCCGGTGGCGATCCGCGTGGAAGGCGACCGCGAGGCCACCCTCGACGCGCCCGAGGCGGTGGTGTCGGTGGCCTTGGGCAACCTGCTCGGCAACGCCTGCCGCTACACCGCCGAAGGCGAGGTGGTGGTCCGCGTCGCCGCCGACCGGATCGAGATCGAAGACACCGGCCCGGGCCTCTCGGCCGAGGACGCCGCGCGCCTGTTCGAGCGCGGCTACCGCGGCTCGGCGGCCGGCAACACCAAGGGCGGCGGGATCGGCCTGTCGATCGTCAGCCGGCTCTGCGCGCTCTACGGCTGGCAGGTCGGCATCGCGCCGCGCCAGGGGCGCCCGGGTGCCGTGGCGACGCTGGTGTTCCGGGTCGAGGGTTGAGGGAGTGGGCCCGGCGGCCCGCCGTCACGGCGCAGCCCCGGCTTCGGCCCCAGCCAGCGGTTCCAGCCAGCCCCAGCGATCCTCCGTACGGCCATCGAACAGCCCGAAGAACAGCGCCTGCAGACGCCGGGTGAGCGGACCGGGGCGACCTTCGCCGACCGGACGGCCGTCGACCGAGCGGATCGGCGTGATCTCGGCGGCGGTACCGCACATGAAGAGCTCGTCGGCGAAGTACAGGTACTCGCGCGGCAGCTCGCGCTCGACCACCTCGATGCCGTGCGCGCGGGCCAGCGTCATCAGCGAGTGGCGGGTGATGCCGTGCAGGATGCCGGCGCTCACCGGTGGCGTGTGCAGCGCGCCGTCGATGACCAGGAACAGGTTCTCGCCCGCGCCCTCGCTGAGCAGGCCGGTCGAGGCCAGGGCGATGCCCTCGCCGAAGCCGAGCCGGCGCGCCTCGCGCGCGATCAGCTGGCCGGACAGGTAGTTGCCGCCGGCCTTGGCGCCGGTCGGGATCGTGTTCGGCGCCGGGCGCTGCCAGCTCGACACGCAGGCGTCGATGCCGGTTTCCAGCACGCCGGCGCCGAGGTAGGGGCCCCATTCCCAGGCAGCCACCGCGACGTCGGTCGGGCAGTCGGCGCCGAGCCCGAAGCCGCCCAGGCCGCGGAACGCGATCGGCCGCAGGTAGGCGTTGCGCAGGCCGTTGGCGCGGATCACCTCGCGGGCGGCCGCGTTGAGCTGCTCGACCGTGTACGGCATCGCGATGTCGTAGACCTTGGCCGACAGCCGCAGCCGCTTCATGTGCTCGGTGAGGCGGAAGACCATCGGCCCGTTCGGCGTGTCGTAGCAGCGGATGCCCTCGAACACCGACGAGCCGTAGTGCAGCGCGTGTGCCATCACGTGCACGGTGGCCTCGGCCCAGGGCTTGATCGCACCGTTGTGCCAGATGAAGGGCGGATGGGTATGGCTCATGTCGGCTCCAGTCGGAAGGTCGGCGAACCGGCCGCGGGGTGCGGGCCGAGGGGCGAGGTCCGGGACAGAGCATCGAAGCATCGCCATCCGGGCGCAAGCCCGCAGCCGCGGTCGACCGGTTGCGGTACCGGCAGGTCTCGCGGCGCCGCCGCCGCTCCGGATTCGCTGCCCGCCGGTCAGTAGCGAAGCCACCAGCACCCGGCATGTTGCGCGACGGCGAAGCGGGTGACGCCCGCGGGTTGGTGGAGCGCCAGTGCAACCGGTGGCGGCGTATCGGACGTTGCAGCGGGCGGTGCCGACTCGGACTCGGCGATGAGTTCCATCAGCGGCTGCGCGGCGATGCGTTCGAGATCGGCCATCACCGCGCGGGCGGTGCGCTGCGTGGCGCCGGCCCAGTGATACAGCGCGGCCAGCGCGTTGACGTCGCCGGTGTCGATGGCCAGGCGCAGGCGCGCATGCAGCTCGGCGGGTGTCGCGGCGCAGCCGGGCGGCGGGCCGTCGGGCGCTTCGGGCGTTGCCGGCATGCCGTGTTCGCGCGCGCCGAGATCCGCGCAGGCGCGGTCGGTGTAGATCGTGACGCCGTTGGCGCCGAGGCAACGGTTCAGGCGCTGCTGCGTCGAGGCCGGCGTTGTCGCCAGCATGAGCGCCAGTGCGAGCAGCGGCGGCAGGAGCCGGGGCATGGCCCCAGCCTATCCCGAACCCGCCCGCCGGTCAGCCTGGCCGCCTGTCGAGAAACGACACATCCCGTGCGTTTTTCGAATCGCGAGCCGGGCGCCCTTCGACCAGCACAGGACAGACATGCCCGGCAGTGTAAGGCCGCTTCGCGGCCGCATCGTTTCGCCCGAATCCGGTGGCTCGATCGCGTGCAGCGATCGACTCGCACTGCGAACCATCCCTGGCTCGCCCGGCAGGCCGTCATTCAACAGCCCGCCAGGCGCGAGAGTACCGCCTGGGTCGGGCGGGCGAGATTGAGCGTATAGAAGTGCAGCTCCGGTGCGCCGCCGTCGATCAAGCGACGGCACAGGTCGGCGACGAAGTCGGCGGCGAAGCTGCGGATGCTCTCCACGTCGTCGCCGTAGGCCTGCATGCGCTTGAGCAGCCAGCGCGGGATTTCGGCGCCGCACATGTCGGAGAAACGGCGGATCTGGGCGAAGTTGGAGATCGGCATCACGCCGGGGACGATCGGTTGCCCGACGCCGGCCGCCCGCGCCGCGTCGACGAAGCGGAAGTAGGCATCGGCGTTGTAGAAGTACTGGGTGATGGCGGCGTCGGCGCCGGCGTCCATCTTGGCCTTGAAGTGGCGCAGGTCGGCGAAGGCGTCCTCGGCCTGGGGGTGCATCTCCGGATAGCAGGCGACCTCGATGCGGAACCAGTCGCCGTGCTCGGCGCGGATGAATTCGACCAGTTCGGCGGCGTAGCGGAAATCGCCGCTGCGCGCCATGCCCGAGGGCAGGTCGCCGCGCAGCGCGAGGATGCGCCGGCAGCCGAGCGCGCGGTACAGCTTGAGCAGCTTGCGGATCTCCTCGCGGGTGCCGCCCATGCAGCTCACGTGCGGGGCGGCATCCAGCGCATGGTTCTCGCGCAGCCGGCGCACCGTCTCGGGCGTGTAGCTCAGCGTCGAGCCGCCGGCGCCGAAGGTCACCGAGACGAAGCTCGGATCGTGCCGCCGCAGCTTTCCGGCGGTGCGGTCGAGCTGCTCGCGTTGCTCATCGGTCTTGGGGGGGAAGAATTCGAAGCTGATCGGCGTCATGGCGCGGCACTGCGGTAGCGGCGTCCGCACTATATCGCTTTATCCGGATGCAAGAAAACGATGGGCGGTTGCTTGCAGCGGTGCGTCGCAGCGGCGCGTCATGGCAGTGCGTCGAGGAGGGTGTCGAGCTCGCTGGCCAGCGCCAGCGCATCGGCATCGGCTTCGATCGCGACCGAAACGTGGCCTTCGCCGAAGGGGCGGACGAACTGGAAGAAGCGGCCGTAACGGATCAGCAGGTAGCGCATGCCGCCGCAGTCGATGTCGCCGCGCTGGCGGACCAGGGTGAGCAGGGCCGGGTTGACCAGCAGCTCCTCGTAGCGGTCGCTCTCGCCGGCGCTGGCGCCAGCGATGCCGGCGCGCTCGCGCATCGTCAACTCGACCGCCGTGCGCACGGCGACGTAGCGGATCTGCGGGAAGCGCGTGAACAGGCGGTCGATCAGGGCATGCGTATCCATGGCGCACGGATTGTGTGGGCTGTGATGTGCGACGGGCGGGCAGTGGCCGCCCGTCGGGTCGATCAGTAGCGGTATCAGTAGCGGTAATGGTCGGGCTTGTACGGCCCGTCCACCGGCACGCCGATGTAGGCGGCCTGCTCGGGGGTCAGGCGGGTCAGCTTGACGCCGATCTGCTCCAGGTGCAGGCGGGCGACCTCCTCGTCGAGCTTCTTGGGCAGGCGGTAGACGGTCTTCTCGTACTTGTCCCTGTTCTGCCACAGGTCGATCTGCGCCAGGGTCTGGTTGGAGAACGAGTTGGACATCACGAACGAGGGGTGGCCGTGGGCGCAGCCCAGGTTGACCAGCCGGCCCTCGGCCAGCAGGTACAGCGAGCGGCCGGTGTCGCTGAAGGTGTAGCGGTCCACCTGCGGCTTGATGGTGTCGCGCACGGCGCGACCGGCGGCGACCTCGGCGTTGAGACGGTCGACCTGGATCTCGTTGTCGAAGTGGCCGATGTTGCAGACCAGCGCGTTGTTCTTCATCGCGCGCATGTGCTCGAGGGTGATCACGTCCTTGTTGCCGGTGGTGGTGACGAAGATGTCGGCCTCGTGCAGCACGTCCTCGACGGTCTTGACCTCGAAGCCCTCCATCGCCGCCTGCAGCGCGTTGATCGGGTCGATCTCGGTGACGATCACACGCGCGCCGAAGCCGCGCAGCGAGTGCGCCGAGCCCTTGCCGACGTCGCCGTAACCGCAGACCACCGCGACCTTGCCGGCGATCATCAGGTCGGTGGCGCGCTTGATGCCGTCGGCCAGCGATTCGCGGCAGCCGTAGAGGTTGTCGAACTTGCTCTTGGTGACCGAGTCGTTGACGTTGATCGCCGGCACCAGCAGCTTGCCCAGCTCGGCGAGCTGGTAGAGACGGTGCACGCCGGTGGTGGTTTCCTCGGAGACCCCACGCCAGTCTTTCGCGACCTGGGTCCAGAAGCCGGGCCGCTCGCGGCGGGTGCGGCGCAGCAGGTCCTTGATCACCTGCTCTTCGTGGTTGGCGCCGGGCTGGTCGACCCAGTCGTCGCCGTTCTCCATGTCCACGCCCTTGTGGATCAGCAAGGTGGCGTCGCCGCCGTCGTCGACGACCAGCTCCGGGCCTTTCATGCCCGGGTGGGTGAGCATGTCCAGCGTGCACTCCCAGTATTCCTCCAGCGTCTCGCCCTTCCAGGCGAACACCGGGATGCCGGCGGCGGCGATGGCGGCGGCGGCGTCGTCCTGGGTCGAGAAGATGTTGCAGCTGGCCCATCGCACCGAGGCGCCCAGCGCGGCCAGCGTCTCGATCAGCACGGCCGTTTCCTTGGTCATGTGCAGCGAGCCGGACAGGCGCACGCCCTTGAGCGGCTGTTGCGGTGCGTAGCGGGCGCGGATCTGCATCAGGCCTGGCATTTCCTCCTCGGCCATGCGGATGCGCCGGCGGCCCAGTTCGGCCAGCCCGATGTCGCGAACCTTGTAATCGGTGAAGGAGGGATCTTTGACGACTGCGTTCATGGCGTGTGCTCCGTTCGTTGGCGAGTCCGCGGGACAGTGCGGACGCGATGCGCGTGATGCGCGGCGGCAACGGGCGCCGTTGAATCTTCGTCCCCGCCGAGCCTGGCCGTGCCTTGCGCACGGTCGCAGCGCCCCTCGGCGAGGGCGCGGCGGGAGGCGTCGCGCCTCCCGCCGTGTTGCGTGGTTACTGCTTGAGCTTGGCGTCGGCGCGCAGGGCGTCGGCGCGGTCGGTCTTCTCCCAGGAGAAGGCAGTGAACTTTTCGCCGTTGGGCAGGGTGACCTCATACGGTTTGCGGCCGAAGTGGCCATAGGCGGCGGTGACCTGGTACATCGGGTGGACCAGGTCGAGCATCCTGATGATGCCGTATGGGCGCAGGTCGAAGTGCTTGCGGATGAGCTTCTCGATCTGCGCGTCGGGGATCCTGCCGGTGCCGAAGGTGGTGACCGAGATCGAGGTCGGCTCGGCCACGCCGATGGCGTAGCTCACCTGCACCTCGCAGCGGTCGGCCAGGCCGGCGGCGACCACGT
>JBEQAM010000027.1:6379-12870 GCA_041640375.1 Rehaibacterium sp.
GCGACGTAGCGCGCGGCGTAGGCGGCCGAGCGGTCCACCTTGGACGGGTCCTTGCCGGAGAACGCGCCGCCGCCGTGGCGGGCCCAGCCGCCGTAGGTGTCGACGATGATCTTGCGGCCGGTCAGGCCGCAGTCGCCCACCGGCCCGCCGATGACGAACTTGCCGGTCGGGTTGATGTGGTAGCGGGTGCCCTTGTGCAGCCACTTCTCGGGCAGCACCGGCTTGAGGATGTGCTCGCGCACGGCCTCGATCAGGTCCTTCTGCTTGATGCCGGGATCGTGCTGGGTGGAGAGCACGACCGCATCGATGGCGACCGCCTTGCCGTTCTCGTAGCGCAGGGTGACCTGGCTCTTGGCGTCCGGGCGCAGCCACGGCAGCGGCGACTTCTTCGCCTTGCGCACCTTGGCCTGCTGTTCGACCAGGCGGTGCGAGAGGTGGATCGCCGCCGGCATGAAGGTGGGGGTTTCGTTGGTGGCGTAGCCGAACATCAGGCCCTGGTCGCCGGCGCCCTGCTCCTCGGGCTTCTTGCGGTCGACGCCCTGGTTGATGTCGGGCGACTGCTTGCCGATCAGGTTGAGCACGCCGCAGGTGGCGCCGTCGAAACCGACATCGGAGCTGTCGTAGCCGATGTCGACGATCACCTTGCGGGTGAGGGCTTCGAGGTCGACCCAGGCCGAGGTGGTGATCTCGCCGGCGACGATGGCCACGCCCGTCTTCACCATGGTTTCGCAAGCCACGCGCGCGCGCTTGTCCTGCGCCAGGATGGCGTCGAGCACGGCGTCGGAAATCTGGTCGGCGACCTTGTCCGGATGGCCTTCGGACACCGATTCGGAGGTGAAGAGGTAGCTGCTCATCGTCGGGTTATATCCTTTGATTCGGATGAAAGGATTTTGCGGCGCGTCATGATACACGTGGACGGGGCAGTATGCATCCGCCACGGTTAATCCGTCGTTGCGCCGCCTGCAGCGCGTCATCGCCCGCCACGGATGCCGAATACCCGGTTGCCCGGACCTGTTACTCACGGTGAGTAGCGGCGGCATCCGGGACAGGCTCAGGCCAGATCGGTCCCCGACTGGCCGGCACTCAGGAGGCATCCCATGAAACTGGCAATCGTTGCGGCGGCCCTGGCGGCCGCCTTGTGCTGCCCGCCGGCGATGGCGGAATCCCGCGAGATCACGATCCGCGAGCTGACCGAGCTCAGTGGCGTCAGTCCCTACAACCTGCGCCTGGTGTTCGGCGCGCACTCGACGCCGGGCGTCTATCCGCTCAGCCACGACCGGGCGATGCGGCAGTGGGCCGCTGCGGTCGAGCGGCTGGCCTCCCAGGGGATCGTGGTTTCGGAGATGAACGGCAAGCTGACGGTGACTTACACGGCCGAAGCGGTGGCGGCGGGCCTGATCGCCCAGCACGAGCCGCGTTGAACCCGGTCGAGGCGTGGGCCCGACTTTCACAGGCACGGGGAGGCTCGGGCGGATGACCGCAGGACGCAGTGCGGCGGGCGGCCTGCCCCGGGAAGGGGGAGGCCGTCCGGGCTCGTGGCCGGGGTGAGCCTGCGTGAATTGAGGAATGATGCTCGCTGGCGCGATGAGGCACAGCCGGCGGAGGCCGCGTCGCGCCTCCGCGTCGGCACCGCCGGCCCGGTCGGGGGCGGGGCAGGACGGACTCGGTCGCCGTCCATGCCCGCATGATCGTCAGCATCGTCAGCGCTCGTCGGTCTCCACCGGCTCGATCGTGGCGGCCAGGAGCAGGGGCGCACTGCGCGGGTCGGTCGCGGGCCGCAGGTTCAGCGCGACGACGGTGCGTTCCGGGTGCGGGTTGAGCACCCGCACGGCCTGCAGTGAGGGGGCGCGCACGATCAATCCCTGCGGCGACTCGAACTGGATGCCCGTGCCCGCGAAGGCCTGGCGCAGCGTGCCGGCATCCGGCCCCGCCAGCCACCAGGCCAGCAGGTCCCGGCGATAGTGCAGTTCCACTTGGGCCCGGCTGCCGTCGCGGTAATCGAACTCGATGGCGGCATAGGGGGTAGGGCGCGGCTGCGGGATGTGCGTGGTCGCGGCCATCAGCAGCTGTACGGCGGCGATCCGGGTCTGCCCAGCCGCGGGCTCGGCGATGCGCACGCGCGGCGGTGGCTGGTCGGCCGCGGCCTCGACGCCTTGGCGGGCCAGGACGCCGCAGCCGATGTCGAAGTCGATACCGAGCAGCCGGTGTCTGCCGGGCGGCAGGAAGTCGCCGATCCGCAGCTCCCCGAAGTGGCTGGCCAGCGGCTGTGTGAGGGCGAAGTTGCAGTGCGGGCGCAGGTCCAGCTCACGCGGGTCGGAGGCGGGGCGCACGGCGGGCTGTGCGATCGGCGCGGGCGGAGATGCCGGCGGCGGTGGCGGACCGGGGTCGCTGTCGCGCAGCGCGATGCGGCGCTGCGGCGGCAGGGCGGGGGTGAGGCTGAGGTGGTTCGGCCCACCCTCGGCGGGCACCAGCAGGGCGGCCAGGGCTTGCAGCTCGCCCGCTTCACGCGGGTCGGCCTCGACCTGCAGCAGCCAGCTCCGGCCCTGTTCACTGTGGAGCAGCAGACGCGCACCGGCAGGGTCCGTGGCCATGCCGGCGATGCGGTCGCTGCCCTCGCCGACGTGCAGCGGCGGTGTCAGCCAGTCGCCCGTGAGCCCATCGAAGAGCTGCACGCCGCGGCTCAGGCCGACCACCAGGCGGCGGTTGTCATCCGCCAGCCGCATGCCCGCACGCAGGCTGATTCCGCTGGCATCGAGCGTGCGGAAGTCGTCGCTGTCCCGGTAGAGGCGGATGCGGTCGAGATGGTGGAACAGCAGGGCGACCTGTCGCTCGCCGACCGGTCCGGTCAGCGAGCCGGACCACCAGGGCAGCCGCCAGGTCTTGCGTTCGGCGCCGCTGCGCAGGTCGATGACGTGCAGGCGGTAACCGTAGTCTCTGCCCTGGCCGCTCACCGCCCACAAGGTGCCGCTGGCATCGTCGGCGTAGACGGCGCGTAAGGGCGCGCTGGCTGGTGCATCCGCCACCGGCAGGCCGGTATCGGCATCACCGGCAGGAGCGTCGAGCGCAGGCTGCAGGCGCGTGGGGGTGTCGGGCTCGAAACGGCGCAATGGCAGATGCGGTTGTAGCGTGGCGGCGTCGAGCAGGCGCAGCTCGTCGTGGCGCCAGGCGAGGAGCCCATGGCCGAGCGAGGTGAAGCGCAGACGATGGCTCGGCCCGGGCAATGTGGTGCGGGCCACTGCGGTGCCGGTACGGGTGTCGTAGCTCACCAGCGCCAGCAGATTCCGGTTGCCGTCGTGTTCGTTGTAGGTCGCGACCAGCCGGTTGCCGTCGGGTGCCAGCAGGATCTCGTTGGGGGTGGCCGGCAGCAGGATGGGTGGGTGACGGGCGTGGCCGTTGCGGCCGTCGTGCAGGTAGATCCGGCGACCGGCGTTGGACAGCACCAGGCCATCCTGCGGCAGCGACTGCGCAAAGCGGATCGGCTCGGGGTGCGGGATGGTGGGGCCGGCCGGGCGGCCGCTGCGTGCGTCGATGAGGGTCCGGGTGTGGCTGTCGACATGCCGCGCATGACGCCCGTCGAACGGCCAGCCGCCCGGTCCGGGCAGTGGCGTGGCGATGGCGGCCGGCAGCGCAGAGCGCATGCGGTACCGCCATAGCCGCAATTCGCCGTCGCTGCCGGCGGCGGCCAGCAGCGCCTGGGTCGGCGCCACCGCGTTGGCGCCGGGCTGGATCTGGTGAGGGTGGTCGGGCCGGTCCACGATGGGTTCGGCGGGACCGGGCTGGTCGGGCAGCCGCCAGAGCCGGGCGTGTTGCCCGGACACCACCCACAGGCTGCGGGTACCCCGGTGCAGATCGAGTGCGGAATAGTCGCCGCCCGGGGTGCGGATCGGCTCGGCCAGGAGCGACAGCGAGCCGGTGTCCCACACCAGCACCATGCCATCGCGGTGCAGGCTGGCCAGCCATTGGCCGTCCTCGCTGAACTTCAGCAATTCGGTCGCGGCGGTGGACTGCTGTTGCAGCGTGGCCGCACGGCCACCGTCGACGTCCAGCACGACGGTGTGGCCGTCGGTGAAGCCCAGCGCGAGCAGGCGGCCGTCTGGCGAATAATGCCAGACCCGCAGCCTGCCTTCGGCCGGGTGGGTGTAATGGCCGCGCAGCGCGAAGGTGTGCGGGTCGAGCAGATCGATCTGCCGGCCTGGCGTGTCGTGCGGACCGAAGGTATCCATCACGTCCACGCGGGCGACGACGCGCCCTTCGGGCGCCGGCAGCCAGCGGCCGGGTCCGCGCTCGGCCAGGCGGCCCACCGGCTGCCAGTCGCGGGTGCGCAGCAGTTGCAGCGAAGGCGGCTCTCCCGCTTCCACCGGGCCATAGGCGGCCAGGGCATGGCTGCCGTCGGGGCTGAAGGCCAGCCCCTCCAGTCCGGGCAGGGCTCCAGGCGGCGGCAGTCGTGGGCTGCCGTCGGCCAGGGCGAACATCTCGTCTGCGAACAGGCCGCTCGGCTCCAGGCCGGTCTGCTTGTAAGGCAGGCGGTCGGCGATCAGATGGCGGCGGTCGGGCGTGAGCCGCAGCTCGCCGCTCCAGACGTGCGGCTGCACGCGCCAGCGCAGGGTGCCGTCGGCGACGCCGTGGCATAGCAGCTCACCCGTGTGGGTCTGGCTGATCACCCAGTCGCCGGCCGGGTCGAGCAGGACCTGCACCGGCTGCGCGCCGATCGGGATCACGTCGATCAGCACCGGCGACTCGTACAGCACGCTGCCGATGCGGATGCGGGTGAGCTTGGCCGCCTCCCAGGCGGCGGCGGCCTCCTGCTCGACCAGATTGTCAGCCAGCGCTGGCAATGCGCCCAGCGGCCGACGCTCGCGCAGCGCGATGGCGGCGTCATCGAGTCGCTTCTGCCAGAGGCGCTCGCGCAGTTGGGCCGCATGCTCGTCGGCGCGCTGCCATTGCCAGGTGACGGCGGTCAGGCCGGCGAGCAGCACCAGCAGCGCCAGGCTGCCGGTCGCAGCCAGCCGCGGCTCGCGCCTCGCCCAGCGGGCGATGCGTTGCATGCGGTTGAGCGGCCGCACGCTTACCGCGTGGCCGTCGAGGAAGCGGCCGAGGTCATCGGCCAGCGCGCGCGCACTGGGATAGCGGGCGGGCGGGTCGCGCTGCAGGCAATGCAGCACGATCGCCTCCAGGTCGCGCGGCAGGGCGGGTGCGTAGCGGCGTGGAGCGCGCACCTGGGCATTGGCCAGCAAGCGCAGGGTCTCCTGCGGCGTGCCGCCATGCAAGGGAGGTTGCCCGGTGACCACTTCGTAGGCGATCGCCCCCAGCCCCCAGACATCGGTCGCCGCGCCGAGGATGTTCTGGCCGAGCCGCGCCTGCTCGGGCGCCATGTAGCAGGGCGTGCCGGAGATGGTCTCGTTGTCGAGCCAGCCGTCGGCGTCGAGCCGGCGGGCGAGGCCGAAGTCGGCGATGCGCGGCGTACCGTCGGCGTCGAGCAGCACGTTGCCGGGCTTGAGGTCGAGGTGGAGGATGCCCAGGCTGTGGGCGTAGTCCACCGCTTCGGCCAGCGTGCGCAGCAACCGGGCGGCTTCGCGCGGCGGCAACGGCCCGTCGCGTTCGATGCGTTGAGCCAGCGACTCGCCATCGACCAGGGCCATCGCGTAGTAGAGCAGCTCGTCGCGTTCACCCAGTTCGAACACGGTGACGATGTTGGGGTGCTGCAGGACCGCGGCGTGGCGCGCCTCCTGCTGGAAGTGGGCGATGAACTCCGGGGTGGCCCAGGGCCCGGCGGCGAGCAGCTTGACCGCCACCTCGCGGTCGAGGCTGCGCTGACGTGCGCGGTAGACGCTGCCGGTACCGCCGCGGCCGATCAGTTCGAGCAGCTCGTAGTCGCCGAATTCACGCTGCGCCGGATCGCTGAGATCGAGCTCGAAGGCATCGCCGGGCAGGAAGGGTGAGCGGGTCGGCGTCAGCGGGTCGGCCATTGGATCGCGCGGCCCGAACACCAGCCTGAGCAGGCCCGGAGTCGGCGGCAGCGACGGCCCGCGGGGCACGTCGCGCTCGCGGGAGGGGCCGCCGCCCGACGTGGCTGGGGGATCGCCGTCGCTGGGGTCCATCGGCCGCCTCAGTGAAGGCCGCGATCGGCCAGGGCGCCGCGCAGGTGGGCCATCTCGGCGTCCAGGTCGTGTTCGCTGCCGACGGTTTCCAGCAGCTCCTCGCGGACCAGCTCGCGCAGGCGCAGGCGCAGTCGATGCACCGTCACCGCCAGGGTATTGCTGCGCAGACCCAGCGCCTCGCCCAGCGCGCGGTAGTCTTTGCCGGCAGCCGGCTCGGCGATGAATTCCGCCAGGCGCTCGAACTGTTCGCCCTTGCCGGCTGCGACCGCTTCCCGCTGCAGGCGTTCGAAGGCGCGCTGCAGCAGGGTCAGCGCCCAGGCGCGGTCGAACGCACGCTCGGGCGATTCGCGCGCGGCGCCGGCGAGCGCCAGCCGCGGATCGTCGACATCGAGG
>JBEQAM010000028.1:0-11471 GCA_041640375.1 Rehaibacterium sp.
TCCGCCTCCAGCGCCGCGCCCGCGGTCCACGCGCCCTCGCCACGGCGCTGCCAGCGCCGGCCGAGGTTGAGATGCGCGGCCACGCGCTCGCCGAGCGCGAACGTCGCCGGCAGGTTCAGCCGCAGCGTCTCCTCGCGCGGGCCGTCGTGGCCGCGCTCGACAGCCAGGCTCCAGCTCAACGCCAATGGCGCCGTCTCGTCGGTGAACAGCCCCTTGGCCTGCAGGCCGAGCGTGTCGCCGTCGCCGAAGCCGCGCTCCAGCGCCAACGCCCATTCGATCGCACCGAACCGGCAGGCCGGCGCCATGTGCAACAGTCGCGTGCCGTCGCCGCGCGCGTGCCAGCTCTCGACATGGCACTGCCCGGGCGCCAGCAGCGCGGCATCGTCCACGGCATGGTGGCCACCGGCCGCATGCAGCGCGGCGGCGGGGAGGCAGGCGGCGCCCAGCGCCACGGTCAGGAAACGCTTCTTCATCGGATTGCTCCACAGGCGTGACGCCCAGCGTCGGCCGAAAAGGAATGGAGAATGAAATGCGGTCGCTCGTCGGTGCGCGTGCCGACGCTCCGCGCGCTCAACTCGGATCGCCGCTGTCGCGCTGCCAGGCGATGGCGCGAACGCCCGGCTCCAGACCGAAGCGACGGACCGCCTGCTCCATCGCGTCGTCGGCGCGCGTGAGCGCGACCAGCTCCGCCTGCAGGCGCACCCGCGGCGTGCGGCCGTCGAGTTCCTCGCTGGCCAGGCGCCGCAGGCGCAACATGCCGCCGCTGACCGCCTGCAGCACCAAGGCCCGCAGGTGCAGCTCGACGGCCTCATCGCATTCGATCTGCAACCGGTAAGGCACGCTGTGCTCGACCTCGGCCTCGTTGCCGCCATACCGTCCGATGGCATGGGCAACCGGGCGTAACGCGATGTTGGCCACCACCACCAGCAAGGCGATCAATGCCGCCGGCCAGGGATGGCCGGCGCCCGCCAGCACGCCGACCGCCGCCGCGCACCACAGCGTGGCAGCGGTATTGAGGCCGCGCACGTTGACACCCTCGCGCAGAATCACACCGGCACCGAGAAAGCCGATCCCCGACACCACCTGTGCAGCGACGCGGGTCGGACTGACCTCGTCGGGCACGAGCATCGAGAACGCGGTGAACGCCGCTGCACCGAGCGCGACCAGCGTATTGGTACGCAGCCCGGCCATGCGCTGTCGCCACTGCCGCTCCAGGCCGATCAGGGCGCCCAGCACCAGGCCGACGCCCAGGCGCGCGGCCAGCTCCATGAACTGGATCGAATCCATGCCGATGTCCTCCGTAGCGTGCGGAAGGCCGGGGCGGTTCAGCCCGCGGCGTCGGCCATCGAAGCCAGCTCGGGCAACAGCGTCGAGGCGATCGCGAAGTAGATCAACACCCCGGCAGCGTCGGCGATCGAGGTGATCAGCGGCGCCGAGGCGGTGGCCGGGTCGAACTTCAGCCGGCTGAGCACGAACGGCAGCGACATGCCGATCAGGCTGCCGACCATGACCACGCAGATCATGGTCAGCGCGACGACCATGGCGATGTGCGGACCGCCGCGGATCACGCCCAGTACCGACACCGCCACCGCCATCACCAGCCCCAGCAACAGGGCGACGCCGATCTCACGGCCGAGCATCCGCCCCCAGTCACGGATCACCACGTCGCCGGTGGCCAGCGCGCGCACCATCAGCGTCGCCGATTGCGAGCCGGCATTGCCGCCGGAGTCGATCAGCAACGGCAGGAAGAACACCAGTGCGATGTGCGCGGCGATGGTGTCCTCGAAGAAGGCGATGCCGGCGCCAGAGAAGATGTTGCCGAACACCAGCACCACCAGCCAGAACACGCGCTTCCGGAACAGCAGCCAGGTGCTGGCATCGCGCAGGCTGGCGCCGAGCGGCCCGACCGTGCCGACCTTGTGGAAGCTGTCGGTGCTCTCGGCCTCGGCCACGTCCATCGCGTCGTCGGCGGTGATGATGCCGACCAGACGGTCGCCGCCGTTGATCACCGGCAGCGCGGTCAGGTCGTAACGGGCGATCTTCTCGGCCGCCGACTTGCGGCTGTCCTCGACCCGTGCATAGACCACGTCGGTTTCCATGATATCGGCGACACGCGCGGTCGGCGGCGCCACGATCAGGTCGCGCAGCGAGACCACGCCGACCAGACGACGCTCGCCATCGACGATGTAGGCGTCGTAGATCGTTTCCTTGTCCGGCGCGACGCGGCGCAGCTCCTCGACCGCCTCGCGGGCGGTGAGGTCGGCGCCGAGCGTGGCGTACTCGGAGGTCATCACCGCGCCGGCCGTGCCCTCGGCATAGGACGACAGTCTGCGAATGTCCTCGCGCTCGGCCTGCGCCAGCGCCGGCAGCACGCGCTCCTGCTCGCGCTCGGGCAGGGCGTTGAACAGGTCGGCGCGCTCGTCGGCCGACATCTCGTGGAACAGTTCGACGATCTCCTGCCGGCGCAGCGCCGCCACCAGCTCGGCCTGGCGCGCGGTCGGCAGGTAGCCGAACACGACGGCCCGCTCTTCAAGCGGAATCAGTGCCAGGGCCTGCGAGGCGTGCGGCTGGTCGAGTTGGGCCAGGATGTCGGCGATGTCGGCCGCCTGCAGTTCCTCGAACCAGGTCTGGACCGAGGCGGAATCGCCGCGGTCCAGACACTGGACCACCGCCTCGGCGGCGAGGGCAAGATCGAAGGCGGCAGCGCCCGGCGGCGCGAGCCCACGCAGCTCGGTGAGCGTGTCGTTGTTGTGGATCATGTCGTCGTCTCCCGGCCGCGGCGCGCCTGGCGCGCGGGGAGACGGCGACTCAGCCGATCAGCCGGTCGACGGCATACCCGAAGCGCCCACGACGCGCAGCGTCCATGGTCTCGGTAGCGGTTTTAGATCGACTGGGAACGTCCATCGCGGAGTTACACAAACGGGTCTGCGCCCGGCAGCGGGCGGGCGGCAGTGTAGGTGCCGAACCCAGCGCGGTCAACCTCGGCGCTCGCGGCGCAGGATGCGGACGGCTGTCACGCGCATGGCGTACCCTTGCGGGCGGTATCCCTCCGCCCACCACGCCATGCGCCTGCCCGTTCTCCTCCTGGCCGTCACGCTCGCCCTGACTGGCTGCGCCAGCACGCCTCCCGCCCCGCCCGCGCACGGATTCAGCCTGCGCGTGCTGCATATCAACGACCACCATTCGCGCGTCGCGCCGGACCCCGGCCAGAGCCTGCGGCTGGACGGCCAGGACGTGCAGCTGAGCTTCGGCGGTTTTCCGCGCGTGGTCGCCAAGCTGCAGGCGCTGCGCGACGACGATACGCTGGTGCTGCATGCCGGCGATGCGGTCGCCGGCGACCTCTACTTCACCCTGTTCCAGGGCCAGGCCGACGCCGACCTGATGAACCAGGCCTGCTTCGACGCCTTCGTGCTCGGCAACCACGAGTTCGACGCCGGCGATGCCGGCCTGCGCCGCTTCCTCGACCACCTCGCCTCGCCGGCCTGGGACTGCAAGACACCGGTGCTGTCGGCCAACGTGCGGCCGACGGTCGGCGCCTCGCCGCTGGCGCTGCGCCGCAGCGACGAGCAGGTGCGGCCGAGCGTGGTGATCGAACGCGGCGGCCGGCGCATCGGCATCGTCGGCATCACCGCGGTGGACAAGACGATCAGCTCGTCCGCACCCGGCCCGGGAATCGTCTTCGACGACGAGACGCGCAGCGCACAGCGTGCGATCGATGCGCTACGCGACGACGGCGTCGAGATCGTCGTCCTGCTCACCCACATCGGTTATCGCAACGACATCGCGCTGGCGCAGGCGCTGTCCGGCGTCGACGTGATCGTCGGCGGCGATTCGCACAGCCTGCTCGGCGAGGCACTGCGCGAGTATGGACTGAGCGTGGACGGTCCCTACCCGACCGTGGCGCGCAACGCCGACGGCGACCCGGTCTGCGTGGTGCAGGCCTGGCAGTACAGCTGGGTGGTCGGCGAACTGGAGGTGGACTTCGACGCCGACGGCCGGGTGCGCCGCTGCGGCGGCCGCCCGCACCTGCTGCTGGGCGACGACTTCCGCCAGGCCGGCGTGCCGGTGGACGACGCGCTGCGCGCGCGCCTGCTGCAGTCGATCGCGGCAGCGCCCGAACTGAGCATCGTGGAGCCCGACCCGGCCGCGCAGCAGGTGCTGGATTTCTACGCCGGCAAGGTGCAGGCGTTCGCCGGCGAGGTGCTCGGCCAGGTGCCGGAACGGCTGTGCCTGCGCCGCGCACCGGGTTCGCACGACCGCAGCCGCGACGGCACGCCCGGCTGCGCCGAGGCCACCGACGCCCAGGGCGGCCACATCCAGAACCTGATCGCGCACGCCTTCCTCGACCAGGGGCGGCGTTACGGCGGCGCCGACATCGCGCTGCAGAACGGCGGCGGCGTGCGCGACGGTGTCAGCGCCGGCGCGTTCACCGTCGGCACCGCCTACACGGTGCTGCCGTTCAAGAACACGCTGGTGCGGCTGGAGATGAGCGGTGCCGAGCTCAAGCAGGCGCTGGAGGGTGCGATCGACTTCTTCCTCAGCAACCTCGGCGCCAACACCGGCAGCTACCCGTATGCCGCCGGCCTGCGCTGGCAGGTGGACCTGACCCGCACCCGTGCGCAGGGCCGGCTGGTCGGGATGGAGGTGCTGCGCGACGGCACCTGGCAGCCGCTCGATCCGGCCGCCCGTTACCGTATCGTCACCAGCGACTACCTGGCCGCCGGCAAGGACGGCTACGATGGTCTCGCCCGTGTCCCGGCCGAACGGCGCGAGGACACCTACATCGACTACGCGCAGGCGCTGATCGACTACGCGCGCGCCGGCCGCCCGCTGACGCGCCCGGCGCCGGAAACCAACAGCACGCAGCGCTTCCGCGACCTCGACGGCAAGACCTACGCGCCCTGAGCGGGCGCGCCGGCGGGCGTTCCGCCGCCGCACCGGCGCCGGGAGTTTCCGCGGACACACCGCCCCGCACGAGCGCCGCGGAGACGCCATGCGTGCGGGCTATCATCGGGCCGTCGCCACCGTAACGGACGACCGTGGAAAGCCTGCAGTTCAGCAACCTCCAGCTGCTCGCCGCCGCCGTGCTGGTGCTGGCCGGCATCGGCTCGTCGCTGCTGGCGCGCCGCTTCGGCGCGCCCTTGCTGCTGGTGTTCCTGGTGTTGGGCATGCTGCTGGGCGAGGACGGGCCGGGCGGCATCGTCTTCGACGACTACCGCACCACCTACCTGCTCGGCTCGCTGGCGCTGGCGATCATCCTGTTCGACGGTGGTCTGCGCACGCGGGTGGCCGACGTGCGCGGCGCGCTGGCGCCGGCCGGTCTGCTCGCCACGCTCGGCGTGCTGCTGACCGCCGCCTTCACCGGCGGCGCGGCGATGTGGCTGCTCGACCTGCATTGGGTCGAGGGCCTGCTGATCGGTGCCATCGTCGCCTCCACCGACGCGGCGGCGGTGTTCTTCCTGCTGCGCGCCGGCGGCCTGCACCTGCAGCGCCGGGTCGGCGCCACGCTGGAGGTCGAGTCCGGCAGCAACGACCCGGTGGCGGTGTTCCTCACCGTGCTGCTCACCGGCTGGATCGCCAGCGAGGGCGCGGCCGACGCGCTCGACTTCCTGCGTCAGCTCGCCCAGCAGGCGGGGTTGGGCGCGCTGCTCGGCGGGCTCGGCGGGCTGGCGATCGGCGCCGCGCTCAATCGGCTGCTGCTGCCGGCCGGCCTGCATCCGGTGCTGGCGATGGCCGGCGCGGTCGCGGTGTTCGCCTTCACCAACCTGCTCGGCGGCAGCGGCTTCCTCGCCGTCTATCTGGCCGGGCTGCTGGTCGGCAACCGTCCGGTACGCGCCTACGCCAACGTCGTCGCCGTCCAGGACGCCGCCACCTGGCTGGCGCAGATGGTGATGTTCCTCGTGCTCGGCCTGCTGGTGACGCCGTCCGAACTGCTCGCCGTGCTGTGGCCGGCGCTGGGCGTGGCCGCCTTCCTGATGTTGGTGGCGCGGCCGCTGGCGGTGTGGCTGTGCCTGCTGCCGTTCGGCTTCCGTCGCGGCGAGACCGCGTTCATCGCCTGGGTCGGCCTGCGCGGCGCGGTCGGCATCTTCCTCGCCTCGATCCCGATGCTGCTGCAGCTGCCCAACGCGGCGGTGTATTTCAACGTCGCCTTCGTGGTGGTGATCGCCTCGCTGCTGGTGCAGGGCTGGAGCCTGCGCTTCGCCGCCGCCCGGTTGCAGGTCGCGCTGCCGCGGCGTGATCCGCCGATGCGCCGCTTCGAGCTCGACCTGCCCGGCCAGCTCGAGTACGAGATGGTCGGCTACCGCGTCGCCGAGGACAGCGCCATCCTGCGCGGCGGCACGCTGCCGGCCTGGGCGCGGCCGGCGATGGTGGTGCGCGGGGGCCGGATCCTGATGCCCGACGAAGCCGGCAGCCTGCAGCCGCGCGACTACGCCTACTTCCTCGCGCCGCCCGGTCGGGTGATGCGGCTGGACTGGCTGTTCGCCGAGCCGCAGGAGGCGCGCGAGGCCGAGCGCGAGGTGTTCGGCGCCTTCACCCTGCCCGGCGACGTGCCGCTGGGCGAGCTGGCCGCCTTCTACGGGCTGTCGATCCCCCCCCGCTACGCCGCCCGCAGCGCCGCCGAGCTGTTCGCCGAACGCTTCGAAGGCCAACCCCAGATCGGCGACCGCCTGACGCTTGGCCAAGCCGTGCTGGTGGTGCGCGAACTGGACGACGAGCGCGTCAGCAGGGTCGGCCTGAAGTTCGGCGGCGTCGGCGCCCGCCTGTTCGGCGAGCGCCACGCGCCCGGCCCGTTGCAGCGCCTGCGTCGCCGCTGGCGCGGCTGAGCCGCTCGCAGGCCCCCCGGGGGGGCCGGATGCCGATCGGCGCGCCCGCCGCATACGCCCCGGGCGGCGCTCAGCGCGTCCCGTCCGGCCATACCGCTCGCGCCGGGTCGAGCTCGAACGTCGCCATCCGCGCCGCGCGCGGGCCGAAGCCGCAGACCGCCAGCGGGCCGTCCTGCAGCCCGTCCAGGCCGAACGCGCGCTCGATCGCGTGCTCGTTGATCGCCGCGGTGACGTAGGCTCCCAGTCCCAGCTCGGCGGCGGCGAGGAACAGCGTCTGCGAGAAGTGCCCGGCCTCCAGGTTCATGGTCCGGAAGGCTTTGGCGTGATTGCGGTACTTCCATTGATGCCGCCAAAAACGCGCCGTCATCGCCAGCAGCACCGGCGCATCGGCGAACCAGTCCTGCCCGGCGACGAACTCGCGCGCCAGCGCCGCCGCCGCATCGTCCGCCAGCCCGCCGAGCGGCTCCAGCGCGTGATCGAGACAGTGGTAGTGATACAGCCCCGGCGCCACGCCTTGGACCCGACGCACCAGCAGGTAGGCCTCGAGCGGGTGCAGCCCGCCGCCGGATGGGCTGGTCTTCTTGAACACGACCGCGCCGGGCACCACCTCGTGGCGGCCATGGACCGCGAAGACCCGGTGCATCACCGCCGCGAAATCGGCCTGCGACAGCTCCGCGCGCAGATCGAAATTGCGACATGTCGTCCGGCGCGCCAGGAGGGCGTCGAGCGCGGAGCAGTCCGGCCTTGGCAGGGCGAGTCGCGCCGCAGCCGGCAACCGGCCCACCACTTCGTCCGGCATCGTGCCGAGCCTGTCCATCAGCTCCCGACTCGCATGCAGGCCGCCCTCGCCATCGCCGGCGGCCGCCACCGAGTCGACTCCCCGCCAGCGCCCGAAGCTCCACGCCACCGCGGCCGCCGGCCACCAATGCAGGTCGCGCAGCGCCTGTTCGCGGCGATACAGCGGCGCGTGGCTGCCGTCGTCGCCGAGCAGCAGTCCCTTCTCGAGCAGGCCATGCAGCACCGCCGCCGCGTGTCCCTCGGCCAGCAGCTCGTCGAAGCGGCGCGCCCTGTGCGCGGGCACCCGGCCCAACGCCAGCAGCTCGTCCTCGCTCAGCGCCACTTCTTCTTCCAGATGCGGCGCCAGCGCGATCCAGGCGCGGGTGGCGACCACCCCGGTTCCGCCCGTGGCCAGATCGCCCAGGTCGAAGCGGTAGGTCTCCCGCGCCTCGACATGCAGCAGCATGCAGCGGCGAACCAGCATCGGCGTCTCCTCGGCAAGGCTCCCGATCTTGGTGATCACGCGCCAGCCAGGCAAGCCTCGGCGACCTG
Source organism: Rehaibacterium sp. (assembly GCA_041640375.1). Lineage (GTDB taxonomy): Bacteria > Pseudomonadota > Gammaproteobacteria > Xanthomonadales > Xanthomonadaceae > Rehaibacterium. The sequence continues at coordinate 8,154 of JBEQAM010000028.1, forward strand.
TCGGCCGGCACCCGTCCAGTGCGTTTTCCGCGTCGCGCCTCCGGCGTGCCACGGCAGGCCCGGGACAGGCATGTCCGCCCGGGCTCTCGCCCGCGCGGCTGGCCCTGCGGGCCGCTCTTCGACAGCCTGCTAGACTGCGCCCGGGATCCACGACCACCGCCCCGGGAACACCATGTCCAAGCCACTGCCGCCTGCCCTCGTCGATGCCCTGCTGGACAAGCTGGCGACCGACGACGCCTTTCGCGAAGCGTTCGCGCGCGACCCCCGCAGCGCGCTCTCGTCCCTGGCCGGCGCGGTGGAGCTGCAGGGCTTCACGGCCTGGTCGTGCCTGACGGTGAGCCGCCTCGCCAGCAAGGAGGAGATCGCTCGCGATCGCCAGCTCCTCCGCAGCCAGTTGTGCAGCGCGCTGCGCGACATCCCCCACCGGCTCGACGTCAGTTGACGGCGGCCCTGAGCGCGCCCACCCGTTCCTCGAGGGCATTCGCCCCGGACAGCGTCGGCAGGTCCTGTTCGAACCCGCGCAGGTAATGCCGGGCCCTGTCCCGCTCGCCCGCCGACAGGGCGATTTCGGCGGCGCGCAGCCTTGCCGTGCGCGAAGCCAGGGCGTTCTCGACCAGCAGCGCGTAGTCCAGGCCCCGCTCGGCGTAGGCCCACCCACGATGCCTGGTCAGCCAGTCGATTTCCTGAAGCGCCTGCGTGGGCTGCCCCGACGCGGCATGCACTTCGGCCAGCTGCGCGTGGACGAGCCAGGACTCGAAGCCGGTGAGGCGCTCGGAGACCGCACGCAGCGCCTGCTCCGCCTGCCCGTCGGCCAGAAGCAGTTGCGCCGAGACGATCGCGACCATGTCCCCCAGATGCTGGAGCGAGGCCCTGGCGGCGACCGGGCGGGCGGCCTCGACGGCCTGTCGCGCGCACTGCGTCTCTCCGGCCTGCAGCAGGAAACGGCAGGCGATCAGCGTGGCCATGGCCGTGCCTTCCCGGTCGGCAGGCTCGCCGTCCCGCAGCAGGCCCAGGCCACGCCGGGCGATCTCGCGCGCCCAGCCCGCCTCCGCCGCATCGCCGTCGACCGCACGCAGCACGGCGAGCGTCGCCGCCGCCGCCAGCCAGTCGTCGGACGAATCGGCCGCCAGCGCGGCCCTGCCCAGGGCCGCCGCCTGCTCCTTGGCCTCGCCCCAGCGGCCCTGCGAAGCCAGAATCGCGATCGACATCAGTCGGCGGCCGCGCGCGGCCAGCACCGAAGACGCCTCATCCCGGTTCAGCGCGCGCAGCGCGGCGTCGAACCTGTCCGAAACCGCGTAGGCCGCCGCCTCGGCGATGCCGCGGCCGGCGCTGCCGAGCGTGTTGGCCTCGTCGAACGCGGTCAGCGCGCCATCCACCTCGCCCAGGGCCAGGCGCGCGGTGCCGAGCAAATAGAGCGCGTGGGCGCGGACTGCGCTCTGCGGCACGCTCGCCCGCTCCGCGTAGACGGCGGCCTCGGCGAAGCGGTTGGCATACCACCCGAACAGGGCGACGTTCAGGGCCGCCGGATGGAAATCCGGATAGAGGTCCGCCAGCGCGCGCCACATGCCCAGATGGTCCTGCCCGCCTTCGAGGGTGGCGAGCCAGGCATCCACATACAGCCGCTCGCGCGCGCTCAACCGCTCCGAAAGCCCGGCGCTCCTGCGCACCTGCTCGAGGGCCGGCGTATCCTCGCCACGCGCGAAATGCACCCGCGCCAAGCCGATCCGCGCCAGGGCGAAATCCGGATCGAGCCTGAGCGCCTGGTCGAAATGCCGATGGGCATCGCCGAGCCTGCCCAGCGTCATCGCCCGGTTCGCGAGCGTATAGGCACGCAAGGCCTCCAGGCTCGACGAGGTCGCCTTCTCGACCGGCTCGGCACTCTGCTCGATGCTCCTGAGCGCTTCGCCGAGGCGGGCACGCAGCTCGGCGCTGGCCGCATTGATGGAGGAAAACACGGAGGACCCGCCCACGCCATCGTAGGATTGCGCGAACACGGTGCTCCGGCTGTTCGGGTCGACGACCTCCAGGCTCACGCGCACGCGTCCGCCAATCTCCGCCACGGTCGGCAGCAGTAGGGCGCGGGCCCCTTCACGCAGGGCGATTTCGCTGCCGACGTCACGGTCCACGCCGGCGTCGGGCTGCAGTCCCATGCGCTGCAGCGCATCGCGCACGCGCAAATCCGGCAGCACGTTGACATGCCGGCTCTGCTCCAGGCTGATGCGCAGGGCGGTTTCCAGCGCCCCCTCGAAGCGCGGGTCGCCGGTGAGGTTGTTGAGGCTGCCGACCACCACCCAGTCGCGCTCGCGGAAGGCGATGGCATCGGGCGTGCGCAGAGTGGCCATGGCGACGATGGCGGCGACGGCGAGCAGGCCGACCAGCTGCGCGCCGAGCACGGCGGGACGGCGCCACAGCGGCACGTCGCGCCAGGCCTTGTCCCCGGAGACGGGCGCACGCAGCGGGGCCAGGCCCGGCTCGCCGACCTCGTGCACCAGCATGGGCGCGGGCACACCCTTGAAGCGGTAGCGCCCATGGGTGCACCAGCTCACCCGCTCGGGCAGGGTCGGGCTTTCGGCGCGCGAGGCCAGCGAGTAGGCGACGCCCGACAGCAGAATCTGCCCCGGCAGCGCGAGCTGCATCAGCCGCGCGGCGACGGGCTTGGCCAGGCCTTCGACGTTGAGCGGCTTGGCGCCGCGGGCGATCTCCGCCGGTGTGTTCTCCCACAGCAGCACGTCGCCGACGTGGATGCCGACCCGGGCGCTGATCGGCCAGCCCTCGGCGTTGCCGAGGGCGCGCAGCTCGCGCTGGTAGTCGAGGGCGAAGGCGACCGCCTGGACGGGATGCTCGAACAGCGCGAGGAAGCCGTCGGACTTGTCGATCTCGCGGCCGGCGTGCTGCTGCAGCAGGTGGCGGACCAGCTGGTCGTGCCGGCGCATCAGCTCGGCAGCGTGGCGGTCGCCGACCCGCTCGACCAGCCGGGTGGACTCGGTCAGGTCACACAGCAGCAGGGTGCGGATCTGCGGTACGACCGGCGACGGCGCATCGGCGGTATGGCTGGCGTCCACGGGTGGCCCGGTCAGGTTCCTAAAGAAACACCAACGCAAAGCCGTCGGCCCGGCGGTCGCCGCCGGCCTCAATCGCCCAGCCGCCAGCCATCGCCGCCTTCCACCTTGGCCTGGTAGAGCAGCGCATCGGCGCGGCTGTACCAGTTCGACCAGTCCTTGCCGGGGGGGCAGAAGCAGGCGCCGATGCTGACGCTCAGCCGCAGCGGGTCACGCAGGATCGGCAGCCGCAGCGAACGCACCGCGGCAACCAGGCCGA